>NZ_JBAMDJ010000036.1:0-64806 GCF_036961705.1 Pseudomonas sp. 3JA | reverse complement strand
TCGATGGCAAGACCACCCAGGATGCCAACGGCAACATCACCGCCGACGGCCTGGCCCTCAACGGTGGCGACTTCGAGTTGCGCAACAACGGTAACGTGGTGGGCGACATCGCCAGTGACGCGGGCAAGGTCGCCTTCAACAACACCGGCAACCTGAAGGTCGGCACGCTGACCGAAACCGACGGCAACGGCAATGTGGTGAAGGTCACCACCGGGGTGAACAACACCGGCGACGTCAGCATCGGTACCCAAGGTGACTTGGCGATCAACGAAGCCCTGGCTACCAGCGGCAACGTGTTCCTGAACATCAGTGGCAAGACCACCCAGGACGCCAACGGCAACATCACCGCGGACGGCCTGGCGCTCAAGGGCGGGAATTTCGATCTGCGCAACGCCAGCAACTGGGTCGGCGATATCGCCAGCCGAGCGAAGGATGTCAGCTTCGTCAATCGGGCGGACGTCACCGTCGGCAGGCTGACCGAGACGGCGCTGGACGGCACCCGGCTGGATCAGATCGTCGGTATCGGCAACACCGGCAAAGTCCAGGTCGTGACGACCACCGGCAACATCACTCTGGCCGAGAACGTCAGCACCACCAGCAATGCCGCCGATGCGATCGTGCTCAACGCCGGTCAATCCGCTTCGGCGGGCGTGGCTGCGGGCGGTGACGTGAAGGCCGACGCGGGCGTGACGGTGTCGACCGGCGCCGGCGGCCGGGCGGTGATCTACACCGGCAGTCTCGCTGGCAGTACCGGTGTGGTGGATGTGGTCGGCAGTGGCAGCGGCAATTTCCGCTACAACAGTGACGAGCAACAAAGCAATTTCGGCAGGGCCCTGGGCAACACGGGCGTGCATGCCGTTTACCGCGAGCAGCCCGTCCTGGTGGTGTCCACCAACGGCGCGACCACCCAGACCAAGGTGTTCGATGGCCAGACCACGTTCAACGGCGGCGGTATCGCCGGTTATGACGCCAACGGCCTGTGGAACGGCGACACCAAGCCGATGCTCGGCAACCCACTGTATTCGGTCGGCACTCAAGGCCCGGGTTCGCACCTGATCAACATCGGCGGGCTGGCTGACCTCGGTTACCTGATCGTGAGCAGTCCGGCCAACGCCAATCTCACCGTGACGCCGTCGATTGATTATGACGCCGTCCGGCAGAGCGTCGCCGATGCGACACGCGTCGGCGCAGAGGTGAGTTCGCCCCATGCACCGGAGCTCAACCCGTCCCAGGCGAAACCGGTCGACTGGTCTGATCACGGAGTCGATGACGGCGGTCTGTTGCTGGTGGACCAAGGCGGCACGCGTGCCAACGGGAATGCGGGCGACGGCGCGGGCAACGCCCTGGCGCAAGGCGACAGCGATTCGGCTGCCCAGGCCGAGGACACCGCCAGCGAGCGGGAACTGGCCGGGAACGTCTGCGCCGATGGCGGCGTATCCGAAGGCGGCGCCTGTGCGGCCTACCCGCCGCAGACCGTGTTCGTCGTGCGCGGCGGCGTGCGCTTGCCGAGCCTGGCCATGCGTCCCTGATCCCTGACATCCACCTTTTCATTTGAAGGAACCCTTGGCCACGTCCCCGGACGTGGCCAAGGGCTCAGGCAACCCGAATTATTCGAGATTGATTCCATGCATAACAAACTGATGTCCTGCGCGGCTGGTCTGGCGTTGTTGTCCACTTCCCCGGCTTGGGCGGCGACCCTGCCGGCACGCCCGATTCCCGACGCCGGCCGTATCCTCCAGGAACTGCCGATTCCGCAGCAGGAATTGCCGCAAAGCATTCGCCTGGATGTGGAAGCACCGCTACCGGAGCAGGAAAAAGTCGGCGGCGCCAAGGTCCAGCTCAACGCCGTCCATTTCACCGACAACACGCGCATCGACGAGGCCAGCCTGCAGCGTGTCGTCGCCCCGGCTATCGGTCGAGCCCATGACCTGGACGAGCTGCGGGAAGTGGCCCGGCAGGTCACGCTTTATTACCGTGAGCAGGGTTACCCGTTCGCACGTGCCTATTTGCCGGCCCAACGCATGGCCAACGGGGAACTGACTATCGCGGTGATCGAAGGCCGTTATGGGAAAGTCACCGCCACCAACGACGATGCGAAACTGGCCGCGCAGGCGCAGCCGTTCCTGGGTGACCTGCAACCGGGCGACGTGATCGAGCGTGATCGGCTGGAGCGCAGCATATTGGTGCTTTCGGACTTGCCGGGCGTGGCTGTTCGTCCGGTGATCCGGCCAGGTGAGGCACTCGGCACGGGCGATCTCGATGCCAAAGTGAGCAAGACCGAGGCCTTCGAGGGCAAGGCCACCCTGGACAACCATGGCAATCGTTATTCGGGGCGCAATCGCCTGACGGTACAAGGCGACTGGAACAGCCCGCTGATGCTGGGCGACCGGCTCAGCGCCGCGGTGATGGCCACCGATGAAGACTTGTATTTCGGCAGCCTCGGCTACTCGATGCCATTGGGCACCTCTGGCCTGCGTGGCAACGTGGGTTATGCCCAGAGCGCCTATGACCTGGGCGCGGAATTCGCCGACCTGGGGGCCACCGGTACCGCTGAGGTCAGCAGCATCGGCTTGAGCTACCCGCTCCTGCGCAGCAACCAGGCGAACCTCATGTTGGCTGGGCAGTACCAGCACAAGGAGCTCGAGGATAAGTACGAAGTGCTGGGCCTCAGTTTTGAAAAAAGCAGCAACACGCTGCCCATCAGTTTGCAATTTGACGTGAGGGACACGGTATTGGGCGGCGGCATCACCTACGGCGGCGCGACGCTGACCTACGGTGACCTGAAACTGGATTCGGCCCTGCGCGAGGGCGACCGTCAGACCGCACAGACCGAGGGCAACTTCAGCAAAGTGAACGTCGACCTCGCACGTCTGCAAGCGCTGCCGGCCAACTTCACGCTCTTCGCCCGTTTCCTCGGCCAGTGGAGCAACGACAACCTCGACTCCTCCGAGGACTTCAGCCTCGGCGGCATCGATGGCGTACGGGCTTATCCGCAAAGCGAAGGTTCGGGCGACGAAGGCATGCTGACCCAGATCGAGCTTCGTTACCCAATCGACAAGCTCACGCCCTACCTGTTCTGGGACGCCGGCAAGGTGCGCATCAACCACAACGAGTGGGCCGATGAGGAAAACACCCGCAGCATCTCCGGCGGCGGTGTGGGCCTGCGCGCTCAATATGGCCAACTCTCCTTCGACGCAACAGTCGCCTGGCGTCACTCCGGCGGCGAAGCGCAGAGCGATACCCGCCAGGAAAACCCGCAACTGCTCGCGCAGATCGGTTACTCGTTCTGATCGATTACCGCGCATTTAAGGAACTCAACAACCCGTGGCGAGGGAGCTTGCTCCCGCTGGGCTGCGCAGCAGCCCCAAAGCAGTGAACTCAATCTATCTGGTACACCGAGTTGTCTGGTTTGGGGGCCGCTTCGCAGCCCAGCGGGAGCAAGCTCCCTCGCCACAGGGTCGCCTGGCGTCACTCCGGCGGCGAAGCGCAGAGCGATACCCGCCAGGAAAACCCGCAACTGCTCGCGCAGATCGGTTACTCGTTCTGATCGATTACCGCGCATTTAAGGAACTCAACAACCCGTGGCGAGGGAGCTTGCTCCCGCTGGGCTGCGCAGCAGCCCCAAAGCAGTGAACTCAATCTATCTGGTACACCGAGTTGTCTGGTTTGGGGGCCGCTTCGCAGCCCAGCGGGAGCAAGCTCCCTCGCCACGGGTGAACAGCGTCAACCGCGTTGGCCGTCTCGCCTGTTGTTCGCTGTCAAAGCTCGCCTGGGCTGATGTCCAGGTGCAGCCACTTCTTGTTTTCCATCCCTCGCCACATGCCTCTACGCCTCGCCAAGGCCCTTGCGTATCAATGGACGCCTCGGACGAGACGACCATTTATCGCCGATTAAGAATTTGATAGCTTCAGTTCTCATTTGATCTGCCGCTATATCGGTTTGTTGCCGGCCCGAAACGTGCTTCCTCACTTGGCAATTGCGCGACAGCGACCTGGCTAAACACAAAAAGAGACCTGGCGAATGGACAACGGACGATACGAAAGGCAGGTATTGACGGCGGCAGGCGCGGCGGCGTCCGAGCCGTTGCCACATATTCTGCTGATCGACGATGTCCCCGAAGACATTCGCGCCACGCTCATCCTGTTGAAGACCCAGCCCTGGCGCATTTCCCTGGCCAGCGATGCCTACCAGGGTTATCAACGCGCCCTTGCCCTGCGTCCCGACCTGATCGTCCTGGATGTGCACATGCCGCAAATGGACGGCTTCAGCCTGTGCCGGTTATTACGCGAGGCACCGGCCACCCGGCATACCCCGATCCTGTTTCTGTCCTCGGCCAATACGTCGTTGGAGCGGTTGGAAGGGTTGACCGTGGGCGCGGTGGACTACATCCCCAAATCCTGCGCCCCCGAGGAAGTCCTGGCGCGCATCAGGATCCATCTGCAATTGACCTGGCGAGCGCCGCCGGCCATTGCGGACAACCCGGCCGATCCGGAACCGCAAGGCGATGAAATCGTGCTGCGCGCCGCGATGCGACTGATCGAAAACCAGCTGGACGACATCCCGTCCCTGGGCATGCTCGCGCAAAAAGTCGGCACTCATGAAAAGCGCCTCTCCGCCATTTTCCGCGAACACCTGGGGATGACCGTGTTTGCCTACATTCGCGACGCGCGATTGCGGCGCGGCCAGGAACTGCTCTCCGAAAGCGCCATGAGCGTGCAGGACGTCGCCGAAGTGGTGGGCTTTCGCAATGCCTGCAACTTCACTACGGCGTTTCGACAGCGAATCGGCATGACGCCCAGCCAGTTTCGCCAGCAGACCCTGGGCCTCGTTGATGCAGAGTCGGTCGGGCGCGCCTGATGCGGCTCCTACAGTTCCTGGTGCTGACGATTGCCTTGTTGTCCGCCGGGCTGCTACACGCCGCGCCCGTGGAGCTGTGCCGGGCTGACCGTCTGGACCTGATGCCTGCGGCGCAGATTTTCGAAGACGCCCAGGCCCACTTGAGCCTCGAAGAAGTCGCCCGACTGCCCGACACCCATTTCAACCCCGCAACCCCGCGCTGGCCGAGCCAAGGTTACAGCCGCTCCGCCTTCTGGTTGAAATGGCAGCTCACCAATTCCAGCGATGCGGCGTGTTCGCGCTTGCTGGTGGTCGGGGCGCCGCGCCTGGACGACATCCGCGTCTATCAATCTTCAGCCGGGCGCTGGCGTGATGCCCACGCCGGAGGCGTCTATCCCTTGGCCGAATGGCCCCAACCGGCGGCACGTCAGCCGGCATTCCCGGTCTCGCTGGCGGCGGGGGAGAGCGTCACGGTGTTCGTCCGCGTGACGAGCCATTTCCAGCTGTTGCTGGAGCCGGAACTGTGGTCCGAACCGGCGCTGCTGCGCAGTCAGCAACAGACTTACCTGAGCGACGGGCTCGCCCTCGGCATCGTCCTGCTGGTCGTGCCGTTCGGCTTCATCGTCGGCTGGATCCTGCGCTCCCGATTGCTGAGCGTGAATGCGGGCGCGGTCCTGAGCTATATCCTGCTGACCTGCATCCTCAACGGCTACCTGATCTACTGGCCCACCGCGCTGGGCTGGACCCGGGAGCTGTTGACCTGCGCCAGCGCAATCTCGTTCGTCCTGTTTCTCGCCTACTTCCGCGTGCTGTTGCAGGTGTCCGCATTGCCCAAAGTCATTGGCTGGAGCTATTGGCTGCCGCTGTCGGGGTGTGTGCTCGGCCGGCTCTGGTGGCTAAAAGTCGATTCCGTCCAGGGCGCGCAGGTCGTCCAGATATCCCTCATGAGTTTCTACGGGGTGCTGCTCGTCACGCTGTTCATGGCCTGGCGCAGACGACTGAGCTACAGCTGGCTGGCCTGGCTGGTGTCGGGGCTCTTGCTTGCACAATTGCTGATGCGGATGCTTTTCCCCCAGGAGCAATTGCCCTGGCAGTCGCCCCAAAGCAAATACAGCTTATCGTCCACACTGCCAGGCGTGGCGTTGCTGGTGTGCACGTTGATCATGGAAGTGGCCCGCAGCCGCAACCGCGAAAAGCACGCCCTGGCCACCCTCGAACAACAGCGCCAGGCCGAGCACGAACGCCTGGAAAGCACCGTGGCGCTGCGCACGTCGCAGTTGCGCGACTCCCTGGCGGCCCGCAGCGCGTTGATGGCGCGCATCAGCCACGACCTGCGCTCGCCGCTGGTGCGCATCATCGACTATGCGCGCCTGTTGCACGCCGGGCCCAACCGCGACTATCAAGCGACCATCGAGCGCAACGCCCGCCAGCAACTGGAACTGATCGACGAGATGCTCGAGTTTTCCCGTGGCGAGCTGGAGCAGATGCAACTGACCCTCGCGCCGGGCTACCTATACGGGTTCCTCAACGAGATAGCAGGCGAAGCGGGCTTTCTCGCCGCACGCCAGGGCAACACCTTCGAAGCTGTGCTGGCAGACGACCTGCCGCCACTGGTGGAGGCCGACTTCAAACGCCTTCGGCAGGTGCTCATGAACCTGCTGGCGAACGCGGCGAAATTCACCCTCAACGGCCAGATCCGCTTCGAAGTGGATTGGGCCCCGGGCGCGACCACAGATACCGTGGAACTGCGCTTTAGCGTAATCGACACCGGCATCGGCATCGACCCGCAAGAATTCGAACAACTGCTGCAACCGTTCCGCCGCGGCCGCAATGCCCAGCGCTATGAAGGCAGCGGGCTGGGCCTGTCCATCGTCACGCAACTGCTGGAACGCATGGACAGCCGCCTCGAACCCCAAGCCACCGGGCAGGGCAGCCACTTCAGCTTTCGCCTGCAATTGAATTGCGCCCAAGAACACGACCTGGAAAACGGCATCGTCGACAACAATGCCACGCCGTTCGACGGCCAGGGTAAACACGTTCTGCTGGTGGACGACGTCGAGCAGAACAGCGAATGGCTCTACGACCTGCTGGCCGGTTACGGTTTCGATGTCAGCATCGCAACGAACGGTCAAGACGCTTTGGCCTGCCTGGCTGAGCAGCCAATCGACCTGCTGATCAGCGACCAGATGATGCCCGGCATGGACGGTTGGGCGCTGCTGCGCCAGGTGCGCGAGCGTTGGCGCCATCTGCCGGTGATGCTCTATTCGGCGGTGCCGCCCCGCAGGCCGCAGGATTATCCCGAGGGCCTGGCCTTCGACGCGGTCCTGCTCAAGCCCGCCGACAGCCGTGAATTGCTGGCGCGGGTCAAGGCACTGGCCTGCCCGGACAGCACGCGTCGCGCATTGGCTCGGGAGCACTAGCATGCCGGGTTTGGGTCATCGGCTGCTCTTGCTCGGCAGCCTTTCGATGTTGCCCTGGGCGTCGGTCCAGGCCGAACAAGCGGCGCCCAGCGCCCTCACGCTCGACGCCACCACCGTCACCGCTCGCCGCCGCGAAGAGGATCCGCAAGACGTGCCGATCCCGATTAACGTCCTCTACGGCGAGTCACTGGACGAGGCCGGCCTGCACTCTCTTCGAGACATTCAACAGCGCGTGCCAGGCTTGATCGTGTCCGGTCACGACGCCCGTTACGCCGGTTTCGGCCTGCGCGGCTTCGGCGCGACCGCCTACAACGATGGCCTGGAAGGCAGCGTCGGCACCTACGTCGATGGCGTCTACCAGGCGCGCCAGGGCATGGCTTTCACCGAGTTGATGGACATCGAGCGCATCGAAGTGCTGCGCGGGCCCCAGGGCACCTTGTTCGGCAAGAACACCACCGCTGGCGCACTGAATATCATCACCCGGCAACCGACCTTTGAGCCCGAAGCCAACCTCGAAGCCAGCTATGGCGAGCGCGGCTTGCGGGAATATCGCGGAACGATTTCCGGGCCGTTGCAGGACGATGTGCTGGCCGGCCGACTCAATGTTTTCGACAGCGCCACCGATGGCGCCGTGGAAAAACTGCAAGACGGCGCCCGCCTCGGCGACGCCGACAGCCATGGCCTGCGTGGGCAATTGCTGTGGACGCCGACCCCGGACTTCAGCGCCCGCCTGATCGCCGACTATGCCGAGCAAAACGAAGCCGGCAACGTTCTGCTGGTCAATCACTACAGCCAACAGACCCGCAAGCGCGCCCAGTTCCTCGGCTATCCATTGTCGGAGCCCGACCCTTACAAGCGTGAGGCACGCATCGACGCGCCGGGGCATCCGCAAACCCTGCAGAACGGTGTCTCACTGGAATTGAATTGGGACCTCGACGAGGCGATGCGCCTGACCAGCATCACCGCCTACCGCGACTGGGACTACCGCGCCACCCGCGACAGCGACAGCACCGCGCTGTCCGTGGCCGAGTCCGAAACCGAGCTGGGCCACCGGCAGTTCAGCCAGGAATGGCGCCTGTCCGGCACGGTAGGTTCGTCCGTCGACTATGTGGCCGGGCTGTATTACCTGCGCCAACAGCTCGACCGCGAGATAGATGCCGAATTTGGCCAGGACGCCGCGCCCTGGTTCGTCGGCGATCAGTTGGAAGCCTTGCGCAAGCTCTACGGCATCACCTTCACCGACCCGAAGCAGGTGCCGGCGATGCTGCTGGACGGCGCCCGGCAACGCTATGACGGCGAGCAAAAGGGCGACAGTCGAGCCATTTTCGGCCAGGTTTCCTGGCGCCCGATCGAACCACTGGAACTCACCGGCGGCCTGCGCTACAGCCAGGAGCGCAAGGACGGCTGGATCTCCCGCGACGTCAGCAACCTCGCCCCGCTGACGGGTTTGCCTGCGGTGTTCCAGGCCGGTGGACTGTTGCTGCGCGACATTGCCCTCGGTGGTGGTTACTACCGCGAGGATTCGATAAAGGAAAACAACGTCTCCAGCCTCCTCAGCGCCAGCTACCGCTTCAGCGATGGGGTGATGGGCTACGTCAGCTGGTCGCGGGGCTACAAGGCCGGCGGCATCAACTTCGACGTGGTCGGCCCGTTCACCGCGCCCACCTTCGAGCCGGAGCGCGCCACGTCGTTGGAGCTGGGCATGAAGACGCGCTTCTGGGACGAGCGCGCGTTGCTCGACCTCGCCGTCTACCAGACCGACGTCGACAACTACCAGGCGCTTACCTACAGCCCGCCGACGACCATGTTCGCGCCACCGCTGCGGGACAATCTGATCAATGTCGGCAAGGTTCGCCTGCGCGGCATCGAGCTGGACTCCGCCTGGCAACTCACCCCGCGACTCACCGGGCGCCTGGGCCTGGCCTGGAGCGATGCACGCTACCGCAGCTTCCCCAACGCCCCGTGTCCGCCGGCCTCGGGCCAATGGACCTGCGACCTCAGCGGCGACCGCCTCTACAACGCGCCGGAATGGAACCTCAGCAGCGGCCTCGACCACACCCATCCGCTGCCCTACGGGCTGGAAGCCTTCAGCGGCATCGACTACAGCTTCCGCACCGGCTACTCCGGCACCCTCGAAGGCGGCGAAGGCAGCTATCAACCCAGCTACGGCCTCACCAACCTGCGTCTGGGCCTGCGCAGCCAGGACCGCGCCTGGGAAGTGGAAGGCTGGGTGCGCAACGTCTTCGACCGCAACTACATCACCGCCGTCTATTCACTGCTCGGCGCCGGTGACTATGGCGTCATGACCGGCAGCGAAAGAACCCTCGGCACCACCGTCAGGCTCCGCTATTGAGCGAAATAAACCGCGTCGGACAAAACGCCAGACGATTGCCGCCGGCCTTTTTCGACAGGTACATCGCCTGGTCCGCCTTGCTGATCAGCCCATCGACTTCCTGCCCATGCTCAGGAAAGAACGCCACGCCGATACTGGCGGCAATCTCCACCGTTTGCGCGCCAATCAGGATCGGCGCATTGGCCGCCGCCAGCATCCGCTTGAGCAACGGCTCGCTGTCCTCCACCGCGTGCAAACCCACCAGCCCCGCCACGAATTCATCGCCACCGAGGCGCGCCAACGTATCGCCCTCACGCAACGTCGCATTGATCCGCGCCGCGACAATCTGCAACACCCGATCCCCCCAGTCATGCCCGTAACTGTCGTTAAGCGCCTTGAACCCGTCCAGATCAATGAACGCAATGGCCACCTTGTGTTGGTGAATCCGCGCCTTGCCCAGCGCCTGGCGCATCCGCTCGGCCAACAGCAATCGATTGGGCAGTTGTGTGAGGGCGTCATAACGGGCATCGCGCTCCAGTAACTGAAGGCGTTGCTTCACCTGCGTCATGTCGCTGAGCAGCGCCACATAGTGCTGCACATTACCGTGACGGTCATGCACGGCACTGATGCTGATGCGCGACGTCATCTCCCGACCATCCTTGTGATGGCTCTGAATTTCACCGGACCAATGCCCGTGGAAATCCAGCGCATTCTTCATCGGCGCATAAAACGCCGCGAGCCGACGCACCATGCGATGGGAGTTCAACTCCCGGCCCTGCACCTCGTCTTGCCCGTAACCGGTGAGGCGGGTGAAGGCCTCGTTCACGGCGATGACCCGGCCGAATGGGTCGACAAGGATGATGCCTTCGCGGGCATGGCTGAACACGGTGGCGGCCAGCTCTGGGCACAGGGTGTGGAGGCGACGGTCCAGGGCACCTTCGTCGCGAGTGGCCGGCCAGGACTTGTCGTCGAAGCCTTGTTGCGCCAGGTAGCGCACCAGGGAGGAAAGCGCCCGGTGCAGGTGGGTCAGGGCATTCGTGGCGAGCCTGGAATCCAGGCAGTAGCGACGGATGAAGGTGCGTAGGTTCATGGGGGCACACGGTGCTCGGTTGTAGCGCTAGGGGGGTGGAAAGAAGGCATTATCGGGGTAGGGATTTGTGAGGGGCTTTGCTGGAGCGGATGGGGGCTTTGCGGAAGGGGATGGAGTGGAAAGATTTTTTGCGTGGGCTGTAGGAATGTCAGTCGCGGCTGTCAGCCATTGGGCAGCCGCAACTCGCCAGGCCACAGCGCCTTGCGCCTTTGCCTACAACTACGCCAGAATCCGCCGGCTTGTGCGCCTTGGGTGGCGTCGGTAGTTTGGGACCTGTCACTGCACATCAGTGATCGGGTTTAGTCGCCCGTCGTTGCTAAGTCGCTCAAGCGTTCATCAGTCAGGTATCCCCATCCCTGCACTCGATGGTGGCTGTGCGCAGGGCGCCCTCGGGCGCGCCGATTTCTTAGCTCGTCGGTCGACTAACCTGCGTACAGCTACCTCCCAATCGTTTAGTCGCGAGCGGGACGTAGCCCAACCCAAAGAGAGCTAAGGCTATGGTCAAAATTACACCGAATCCTCCAGTTACAGATACAGATGAACCCACATCACGTGCCCAATCGGCTCGCAACAAAAAGCTCGACGAAGCGGCCACTCGTGCCCTGGATTACTACCTGAAGCCCAAGCCTAAGGGCGAAACGTCTGATAAGTCGGACTCCATTTTACGGATCGACCCTGGGGCTGATTCTGAATGTTTGCTTGCGAACCTCAGTGAGAACCTGGCGTCGGCGAATGCCATGATCAACGATTTGGCGTTTGATCTGGACGGGGCTCGGCGGCATGTGGCGTTGGGGATTTTGCAGGTGATCGAGGTGAGTGAGCTGTTGGCGAATCGGGCGTTGGATATTGTTGAGGTGAGGTAGCGACTCAGCTACGGCGGTATAAGAATAAGGTCTTGTCTAACAAGACCTTATTCAAAAAATGACCGCATTCGTCATTCAAGGCAGACGATTTGAACGATGCGGTTATCACCATGAATGGTTGTGTGAGTCCACTCTTCTATGGTCGTTATCTGCTGTGGTGACAGGTCGTAGACAAAGCAAAAATCTTCAGGCTTTGTCCAGCCCATAAGTGCGGCCAACGGGTCCATGTATACGCTTGGGACTTCCACGGTCTGTATTAGCTCTTCGGTAGTCTGGTCAAAAATTTCAACGACGGGCTTCATTTTTCTACTTTCCTTGTCGGATCGGCGGGTTTGGTTTGTTCGCCAGTTATCGGATCGAACTCGCCAAGGTGTTGACCCTGTTTTGTGTACAGCTCTACGGCGCCGTGCTGTGAGTCCCATTCATAAATTTTGCCTTTACGATCCTTCCATCTTCGACGTTTAACGCCACCACCACGTACAAAGGTTTTGGAAGGAGCAATCGTAGCGTCTGGAAACGCTGGAAGCAGCGAGGGGGGCTTGTAGTACTTATGATCCCCCGGAACACTCAAAACCACATAAACCGGCCGAACCCCCGAATCCGCCGGAAACACCAGAATGAAATCCTTGTACTCCGGCGGATAGATCGGATCGACGATAATGCTGTCGGCTACTGGCGTCGGCGGATAGATCCAGATATGAGGCGCCTGTGGCGCCGCTTCCAGGGCGGGGATGCCGAGGACGTCGGACGGGTCGGTGGCCGGGGTCCAGATCAGTTCGATGCCATCACCCAGGTCGGCAATGAATTGATCGGCGCGAGGGGTGAACTGGACGACGTCGACCATTTCCCAGTCGCGGTTCTGGCCGGTGTAGAAGCCGTAGCCCTTGAGGCTGCCGTCGGCCTGCTGCTCGACGCTCAAGCGCATGCGGCTGCGGGCCTGCTTGAGGTGACGTAGCTGGTCTTCGCTGTAAAGCGCGCTGTCGCCCAGGCTGGAAGGCCAGAGCAGGGCAACGATGCCTGTCAGCAGGGCAGCGCCGACGGTGCCGCCGGTAACTGCAGCCGAGGAAGTCGCCGAACCGCCTAGCGCGAGCCTGCCCAAGGCAACGGGAGCCGTGCCAGAGCCGATCTGCTTGAGGGGGATCGCGCCAGATGGATCGGCGCTGCGACCGCCGAGCCACATGAGTTCGCCGTACTGCTTGACCAGATCGGCAGGGACGTAGCCGTTGGGGTTGCTGTAATCGATGATACCGTTGGGGAGCTTGCAGCTCTTGGCAAACACGCTTCCGGTTACGGTGGGTAGCGGCTTGTTAGCCGCCATGGCCCAGCGCTCTCGTTCATAGGCTGCCTGCCGGGCAAGCATGGCTTCATAAGCTTGCTGCCGGGCTTCGCGCTCGGCCAGTTCGCTGGCGGTCATGTCCCGATAAGTGACGTAATGCCCATCACCACCGGGCGGGTTTCGGACCTGGGGGATGTCTTTTTTGCGTGTCGCCACGTAGTGAGTCTCGTCCAGTGAGTGCGAGACAGACGCTAACGCGGGAGGACAGGGGCGCGATGTAGGAGGTTTCTTGAAGTGGCTGCTCCGGTTTCATCAATACAGGTCGGGCTGGCTGTTGAGGGGCGGAGTAAGCTGAAGCGTCAGCGGGGGATGTCAGTCATTGGGCGGCAATCAGACTGCGGACCGGCAGCGTGTATGGAGTTAACAGAATTGGAGGCGCTGACTCATGATCAGCAAAGCCAGAATCAGAAGCATGAAGCCTGCCCCCGGCAAACATGCCTTGCAGGTGGAGTTTGCCAACGGTAAGCGCTACGACGTTGACCTGCGGGAACACATCCGACAATTCCCGGTGCTCAAGCCCTTGGAGGACCTGTCGTTGTTCGGCATCGCCCAAGTGGGCGAATGGGGCTTCGATGTGAGCTGGGGGGATGACCTGGAACTGGCGGCTGTCACCTTGTATCGCTTGGCGTTGGAGCAAGCGGGTGAAGTAGTGCCAACCTAGACACTCTCGGTTGGATCTTATGAACCCGTGCCGTCATGGAACACCCCCCCGCGCCAGACAGCTAAACTCTCTACTTATCTTTGACCAGATAGGGTTTAGGAGACGCTGATGCTGATTCGGCGTTACCAGCCAAGCACGCGTGGAGCAGCGACCATGGATTACGACGACAAATTGATAGAAGAAGCTGTGCTTGCCTTGTTGGCAGCCTTCAGTTCCGACGATGGCAACGCCTGGAAAGGTTTCGACTTCGAAGTCATGAACCGATTGCATGAACAAGGCCTGATCAGCAATCCGGTAAACAGGAACAAATCGATCTGGTTGACGGCTGAAGGGCTGGAGCGAGGTCGGCAGCTTGCCGACAAGTTATTTGGGACAGAGCGTTGAGGGGCGCGTCTGAACGGATTACCCACTCGCCAGCACAACCCTGCCAAACCGGGCGTTGTGATCCCGCGGCGTAATCGCCAGCAACTGATCGAGACGAATCTCCTGGCGACCTTCCGCAGTCTCCACATCGAGAAACTCCTCCCGCGTGGAGGCGGTACGCGTGGTGATCGCACGGGCGGTCAGGCGTTGGCCGTCAATCAGTTCGATGTCCAGCGTGTAGCCGTACAGGCAGGCAATTTCCAGGTAATCATGCAGGTCGCAGTTCAACGGTTGATAGGTCTTCATCTCAAGTGACCCCCAATGGAGCGAGCGGACAGGTCAGGGTGCCACCTGTCCGTCGCAAGATTAGAACTCTGAATCAGAGCAGTTGTTTCAACATCGCCTGCAGTTGCTGGTTACGCGCCTCATCCAATGGAAAAACCGGCAGACGCGGATCGCCGACCTCCAGGCCAAGAGTTCGCAAACCGGCCTTGATGGTGGCGGGCAAACCGCCCTTGAGGATGAAATCCAGCAACGGCAATTGACGATAGAACAACGCCCGGGCCTGGCTCAGGTCGTTCGCCAGAACGGCGGCGTACAGATCGAGGTTGAGCTGCGGGATCAGGTTCGGCGCGGCGGTGCACCAGCCCTTGGCCCCGGCCGCGAAGGCTTCCAGCGCCAAGGGGTTGCAACCGTTGTAAAACGGCACCTGGCCTTCGCCCAGCAATTGCAGCTTGTGCATGCGCTGAATGTCGCCGGTGCTTTCCTTGACCATGGTGACGTTATCCACTGCGTTGAAAATCCGCAGGATCAGCTCCACCGACATGTCGATGCCGCTGGTGGCGGGGTTGTTGTAGAGCATGATGGGCAAGTCGATGCTGGCGCCGATGGCCTGGTAGTGCGCGAGGATTTCCGCCTCGCTCAGTTTCCAGTACGAGGCCGGCAACACCATCACCACATCGGCGCCCTTCGCCTGGGCAAAGCGTGCGCGACGTACCGCCTTGGCGGTGGTCAGGTCAGACACGCTGACCACGGTCGGCACCCGGCCGGCGACGCGGGCGATGCTGAACTCGCTGACCTGGTCCCACTCGGCGTCGCTCAGGTAGGCGCCTTCGCCGGTGCTGCCCAGGGGCGCGATGGCATGCACGCCGCTGTCGATCAGACGGTCGATGGACCGGCCCAGTGCGTCCAGGTCCAAGCCCTGGCCGTCGGTGGAGAAGGGCGTGATGGTGTAGCCGATGATGCCGTGGATGTTGGGGGTAGACATGGCTTCGCTCCTGGTGGGTTCAGTTCAAGCAATCGGCGTGTTGACGCAGGGTCTGCCGGGCGTAGTAGTTGAAGGCGGCCGCGTGGCGCTTGGGGCGGGCGATCCAGTCGTGGGCTTCGCGGCCCAGGTGAGGCAGGATCGGTTTCACCTCGCCGGCGGCCATGGCCAGCAATTGCAGCTTCGCGGCGCGTTCGATCAGTTGGGCGATGTTGCAGGCTTCTTCCACGGTGGCACCGGTGGACAACTGGCCGTGGTGGGAAAGCAGGATGGCGCGCTTGTCACCCAGGGCGCCGGCGATCAATTCGCCTTCCTCGTTGCCCACCGGCACACCCGGCCAGCCCTCCAGGAAGGCACAGTCGTCGTACAGCGGGCAGAGGTCCATGTGGGAAATCTGCAGCGGCACTTCCAGCATCGACAGCGCGGCGATGTGGGTCGGGTGGGTGTGAATGATGCAATTCACATCCGGCCGGACGCGGTAGACCCAAGTGTGAAAACGGTTGGCCGGGTTGGGCATGCCATGGCCCTCCAGCACCTCGAGGTCTTCATTGACCAGCAACAGGTTGCCGGCGGTGATTTCATCGAAGCCCAGGCCCAATTGCTGGGTGTAATAGGTGCCCGGTTGCGGCCCGCGCGCGGTAATCTGCCCCGCCAGCCCTGAGTCGTGGCCGTTCTCGAACAGGATGCGGCAGGTCAGGGCCAGCTTTTGTCGTACAGTCCACGTATTATCCGGCAGTGTTTTCTGCATCTGATTAACAGCATGCTGGACCAACTGGTCCTTGGGCGTCGCCAGTGTCTTGCTCATACCCGTTCTCCTGATTCGTTCTTTGACCGTTCTTGATCCGCGTCATGGAAGCTGTGAAAGGAAGGTGCTAATGACACTAAATAGACTATATGACACAAAGTGTCATTTGCAATCGCAGATTGTCCGTTTCTCTGGAAATGTTGGTTACCTATGTCCATTCGCTTGAAATTGCTCAGGAAAAAACTCGGCATGACACTGGACGTCCTGGCCGAAAAAACTGGGATGACCAAGAGCTACCTGTCCAAGGTGGAGCGGGGGTTGAGCACACCCTCCATCGCCACGGCGCTCAAGCTCGCCAAGGCCCTGAGCGTCAAAGTCGAAGAGCTGTTCTCCGAAGAAAGCGTCTCCCTCGACAGCTACAGCCTGGTGCGCAGCGAAGACCGCCAATCCCTCGCGGCGAGCAGCGGCAGCTCCGAATACGCGGTACTGGCCCACCAAGTGTCCGAGCGCAGCCTGCTGCCCTTCATCCTCTATCCGGCGAGCGAATTCACCGCCCATCACGCGTTCAAGGAGCACACCGGGGAGGAGTTTTTGTTCGTGCACGAGGGCCAGGTGGAAGTGGACTTCATGAACGAGCGCGTGCTGCTGAACCGTGGCGATGCCCTGCATTTCAACGCGCAGAAACCCCATCGGCTGCGTTCGGTAGGCGACGTCCAGGCGCAGTTGTTGGTGGTGGTCCACAGCGATGAGTCGTCGGAAAAGGGCGAGGGCGCCTAGCGGCTCCACTCACAACGCAATTCAGGAAGCAAACCACCGTGGCGAGGGAGCTTGCTCCCGCTGGGCTGCGCAGCAGCCCCCTCCTATGAACGCCTCGCCACAAATCTTCCGACAACCTCAATTGAACGGCATCGAGCATCTGCCCGGACCAGTCGAGCGGCGTCTGTCAGTAAAGACCGACAGACACCAACGACGAAGGCCCGCCAAGCCACAGCGCCTTGCGCCTTTGCCTACAACTACGCCAGAATCCGCCGGCTTGTGCGCCTGGGGTTGCGTCGGTAGTTTTGGACCTGTCACTGATTGTCAGTGATCGGGTTTAGCAGCTCGCCGAGTTAAGTCGCACAACGCGTCATCAGACAGGAATCCCCATCCCTGCACTTGATGGTGGCTGTGCGCAGGGCGCCCTCGGGCGCGCCGATTTCTTAACTCGTCGGTCTGCTAACCTGCGTACAGCTGCCTCCCAATTCGTTTAGCAGCGAACGGGTCGTGGCCTCAACCAGAGAGTTAAGACCATGGTCAAAGTTACACCGAATCCTCCAGTTACAGCTTCAGACGAACCCACATCCCGTGCCCAGTCTGCTCGCAACAAAAAGCTCGACGACGCGGCCACTCGTGCGTTGGATTACTACCTGAAACCCAAGGCTAAGAGCGAAACGTCTGACAAGTCGGACTCTATTTTTCGGATTGATCCGGGAGTTGATTCTGAGTGTTTGCTTGCGAATCTCAGTGAGAATCTGGCTTCGGCGAATGCCATGATCAGTGATTTGGCGTTTGATCTGGATGGGTCACGACGGCGGGTTGCGTTGGGGATTTTGCAGGTGATTGAGGTGAGTGAATTGTTGGCGAATCGGGCGTTGGATATTGTTGAGGTGAGGTAGCCGAGGCGTTTGCCCTCAGGACAAGAAAGGTCTTGCGCAGCTAGGCCTTTCTTGTCCGAAAAAATTACCTATCCCTACTTGCAATTATTTGCTGCTGGTTAAAAAAAACAACAGGTTTCGGGGCAGTTCTATAGAGCACTCAGATTCCAACGCTTTAATTTGAGATGTATTAAGTTCGTAATCGTAAAAATAGTCTTCTTCTTTGGTCCAGCTCATTATTTTTGCTAAAACTTGAGTGTCAATGCAGAGCGTTTTTTCGTATGAAGCGAAGTCGTCGCCGTCCATTACCCCCATTATTTTGTGTTTCATGGCTCTATCCACCTCGTTGGGTCGGCTGGTTTGGTTTGGGCTCCCGTAATATGGTCGAATTCGCCCAAGTGCTTTCCTCGCTTGTTATATTTTTCTACTGCACCATGCTGTAAATCCCATTCATATATTATTTTGTCATTATCTTTCCAGCGAGGACGTAATCCCCCTCCTTTCATGCGGGTTTTGGGTGGCGCCCATTTCGCACTTGGAAAAGCAGGTAAAGAATCTGGTTTTGGGTGGTAGTCATGATGAGGCAAACTCACCACAACATAAACCGGCCGAACCCCCGAATCCGCCGGAAACACCAGAATGAAATCCCTGAACTCCGGCGGATAGATTGGGTCGACGATGATGCTGTCGGCCATCGGCGTCGGGGGATAGATCCAGATGTGAGGTGCCTGGGGCGCGGCTTCCAAGGCGGGAATGCCTAGGGTGTCGGCTGGATTCGCGGCCGGGGTCCAGATCAGTTCGATGCCATCACCTAGGTCGGCGATGAACTGGTCGGCGCGAGGGGTGAACTGGACAACGTCGACCATTTCCCAATCACGATTCTGGCCGGTGTAAAAGCCGTAGCCCTTGAGACTGCCATCGGCCTGCTGCTCGATGCTCAGGCGCATGCGGCTGCGGGCCTGCTTGAGGTTGCGTAACTGGTCCTCGCTGTACAGCGCGCTGTCGCCCAGGCTGGACGGCCAGAGCAAGGCGACGATGCCTGTCAGCAGGGCTGCGCCGACGGTGCCTCCGGCAGCGGCTGCCGTAGAAGTTGCCGAGCCGCCCAGCGCGAGCCTGCCCAGGGTAGCGGGTACCGTGCCAGCGCCGATTCGCTTGAGCGGGATCGTGCCGGATGGGGCGGCGCTCCGGCCGCCGAGCCACATGAGATCGCCGTACTGCTTGACCAGATCGGCCGGGACGTAGCCGTTGGGGTTGTTGTAATCGATGATGCCGTTGGGGAGCTTGCAGCTTTTGGCAAACACGCTTCCGGTCACGATGGGTAAAGGCTTTTTATCCACCGTGGCCCAGCGTTCTTGCTCATAGGCCGCCTGCCGGGCAAGCATGGCTTCATAAGCCCGCTGCCGAGCGTCGCGCTCGGCCAGTTCGGTGGCCGTCATGTCCCGATAGGTGACGTGATGCCCGTCGCCGCCGGGCGGGTTTCGGACCTGGGGGATGTCTTTTTTGCGTGTCGCCACGTGGTGAGTCTCGTCCAGTGAGTGCGGGACAGACGCTAACGCGGGAAGAGAGGGACGCGGTGTAGGAGGTTTCTTGAAGTGGTTGTTCCGGTTTCCTCAATACAAGTAGGGCAGGGTATTGAGGGGCGGAGCAATCTGAAGCGTCAGATTGGGCTGTCAGTCATTGGGCAACCGCAACTCGCCAGCCGACGTCGCCTTGCGCCTTTGCCTACAACTACGCCAGAATCCGCCGGCTTGTTCGCCTTGGGTTGTGTCGGTAGTTTGAGACCTGTCACTGCTCATCAGTGATCGGGTTTAGCAGCTCGTGGTGAAACAAGTTGTGCAAGGCGTCATTCAGTCAGGATTCCCCATCCTGCACTTGATGGTGGCTGTGCGCAGGGCGTCCCCGGACGCGCCGGTTTCTTGTTTCCCCGGTCTGCTAACCTGCGTACAGCTGCCTCCCATCGTTTAGCAGCGAGTGGGTGATGGCTCCTACTACAGGAAGCAAGACGATGATAAAAGTTACTCCGAATCCTCCTGCGGCAGACGAACCTACGTCCCGTGCCCAATCTGCCCGCAACAAGAAAATCGACGACGCTGCCACACGAGCGTTGGATTACTACCTGAAGCCCAAGCCTAAGGGCGAAACGTCTGACAAGTCCGACTCCATTTTACGGATTGATCCGGGGGTTGATTCTGAGTGTTTGCTTGCGAATCTCAGTGAGAACTTGGCTTCGGTGAATGCCATGATCAGTGATTTGGCGTTTGATCTGGATGGGTCGAGGCGGCGGGTTGCGTTGGGGATTTTGCAGGTGATTGAGGTGAGTGAGCTGTTGGCAAATCGGGCTTTGGATATTGTTGAGGTGAGGTAACGCAGCAGTATTACGTGCTGCCTTGATTGGAAAAAGGTCTTGCCCAGCAAGGCCTTTTTTGTGCCGAGAGGCTTAGCGCCTCAGCAAACCCGAGGCCCCAAGAGGTCTGAATTCTCCATGCATGCAGCGTTCCCCTGCAAGCTGAGGTATGAAAAAATTTCGCAGGGCAGCAGTGGCGTTTTGCTGCTATACCTGACTCGAACAAATTCGGCGTGGTGCAAACAGGAGTTCAGGATGAAGATTCTTGCAGGGTTGGTCGCGGGGTTGATATTAGCCATTCTTGTTTCGACAGTTGTCGCCATTGCCGGGGCGGCATCACCGAGAGCTGGTGGAGGGGCTGGCGCAATTGTTTTCTTCGTAGCATGGATTCTTGCACTCGCAATAGCTGTCTCCGCTCCCACTGCTGGCAAGGCATGGCGTCGACTTTTGGTCACCTCGGGCATCGCTGCATTCATGCTCCCCTTGGCTGGTATTGTTTTTACCGGTAGCCATATAGCCACCAATATTAGTGGTGCTCATTCAGGCGCGGAAACCGCAGGGGCCGCGATTGGTGGCACATTAGTAAGTGGGTTTTTAGGATTCGTTGGGTTCTTCCTGGGGGTGATCTTTCTTATCATCGGTTTGATGGTCGGCCGGGATAAACAAGTGATCTACATTCAGCCGCCACCAAACTCTTAAGAGATGAAAGAGTGCTGGTTTGATTGATCCATATATTGCAGTTAATAGCGATTTCGCCGTGAGTGCAGGGAATTCTTCCCTATAAATAAATTTGTCCCCTTTGTTTTTTGTTTTCTCTTGTTTTCTCTAAGAATATTTTTAAGGCAATTTTGCTTCATATTCAGTCTACAGGCTTCGCTAAGATTTTTGTTGAAGGAAGTACGTAAGTTGGGAGAGCGTTGCTCAATGGGAGTGGAGGTGCTCATAGAAGCGCTCATTTTCCGCTGGCAAAACTTCCTTTTTCGATGTACGAAGTAATGTTATTTACGTATTCGTCAAGAAATGAAAATACACGAGCCATAGACTCCTGAAGTTCAGAGGGTGTTGCGTCTTTTCCAACTTCTGAGAAAGATTTATTGCCATGTGCAAGCCAGTTGCGATTATTTTTTACACTCTTCAGGTCGCGCCCGTCTGCAACTGGCTCTATCCCATACTTCTGACATACAGATCTAACTCCATCAGCATCTAGGTTGCCGGATATTCCTGCTATGAAATCCCTAAACTCAGGGCTGGTTTCTGTTTTGCAAAGGCAATAAACTTCATAAACTCTACGGATTAAGGCGTCTCTAGGAGTAGATGATATTGACTCGTGATGGGAGTGCCACCATATTTCTTGCAGGCGATCATTTAATTTAGAAAAGGACAGACCTTGATCATTAATTGCATTGTATATGCTCCGTATTCCCTCTCGTACCGTGGCTTCTACGATGTTATACAGCACTAAAAAAAATGAAGCCTTCAGGGTGGTGGTTTCGACTGACGTGACAATGTATATGGAGTTGTCGTCATTTTTTATTTCTATGTTGTCTCCGTTCAAGAAGCTAACAAGGTTGAGGTAGGATGTGACCTCGGTTTTTCGTTTGTTATACTCGTCCATGAAGTGTTTCATTGGTTATGTGCCAAAAGCAAGAAGTTCTTAACATAGTCTACCCGTGCACGCAGGCGAGGACCGGAGTTGCTTCCGTGGGTTGTAGTCAAGGATTCAAATTCTGAGCTGGCGGTAAGTAGATTTCCATCTATGCCATGAAGATTGGTTATTTCTCGGAGAGCTAGATTTACACCGATAGATATGGCTTCAAATCTTACGCGTGGGGTTGATTTTGCCCCAGGGGTTTTGGCGAAGCCCGATTCAAAATTTGATTTTACATAGCTCAGCATTGCGTTGAACTGATCGCGATAGTGATCTTCGGAGAAATCATTCTGATTCATTTCAACTAAGTATTCATTTAGAAAATCTTTTACGCTGTGTTTGAAGCTTTGATATTTGTCGCTGTAGGCGAAGAACCTTAATACTAGCTCCTCCCTTTCACGCCTTGATTTCGATTTTTCGGACATCGGGCAAAGAGCATTGAATAATGCATCGTTTGCACATTTTTCAACAAACTCGAAAAAGCGTCCAGAATACGCGCCTCGTCGGATTTCAGAGTCTTTAAGGTCTTCGCTGCCAGTATTTATTCGTTCAAACATATCTAGGCGCACACTCTGGCTAAGAGTTTCTGGTAGCACCACCATGCGCATCGTTCTGTCGAGAAATTTGTTCTGTTGTGCAGCTGGTAAATCTTTCAGACTATGGCCGTCAAGTAGATCTAGACGCTCTAAGTTTTTCAACTTTAATTCATTGTCGCAAAACTGTTTTAATGTTTGGATTCGCTGGGCGCCATCGAGAATTTCAACTCGGCCATCAGAGCATTGCACGCCGAACATAAATGGAATCGGTAGACCCATAAGCACTGATTCTATAAATTTACACCTTCTTGAGATCTGCCAAACGAAGTTACGCTGATAGTCAGGGACAAACAGCTTTCCCTCATTGAATCGTTTAACAATTACTTCAACTACATATTCTTTTGTGTCGTATGCAATAACTGATTGAAAGCTTGATATCTGATCGTCAATCATTTGTAATGTGTCAGAGTCAAATAAGTCCATTTTGTTCTCCAATGGCGCTCAGTACGAAACGCTTTGATAGTGCAGGCGGAACCGCATTTCCTATCATCTTTTGCAAGCTAGATCTTGATTTAACCTCTGAATAATCCAGCCAATCGGGTAAGCCTTGAATCCTGGCCGCTTCGTGTGGGGTAATAACTCTTTTCCTCAGCGGATGCAAGTAACGACCCTGCCCCATTGACCCAAAGCCGCTGGTCATGGTTTGCGCTACTTCATCCCATTTCATACGTCCGTACATCGATTTGTAAGAGTGAGCTTGTTGATGGCATTTAGGCCTAAGATGATTAGGCAGATCATAGCAATTTTGGCTGAACAGATACTCGGCACGTGCAAGATTGACATTCGTCATTTTAGAGGCCGTGTTAAAAAGATCGCTTTCTGAAGTGTCAAGTAAGTCTTCTAGTACATCAGATAGAACCTTTTTTTCGTCGGTATAGATGTTGCTCAGTATTTTATCTATATTTCCCGTGAGGCAGCCAAAAATAACATGCCGTTTTCGGCTTTGGGGAATTCCGATACGCATGAAGTCTATGACTATTTCTTTTGCTTGGTAACCAAAGCTTTCAAGTAAGGCGAGAGACTTGTCGATTATGCTTTCCGATGAGTGAATTACGGAAGGGACATTTTCTATTAAAAAAAATTTTGGTTTTGATAGTTGTATGAACCTTATTGTTTTTAAATATAAGTAGTTTCGCGGATCGCTACGTCTGCTGTGATTGTTGAGGTTTGAGTGACCTTGACAAGGGGGGCCTGCAAATAAGAAGTCAAGGTCGGAATGGCGTTTGCTTATTTGTTCTTCGTTGGTGCTCTGTTCTGCTGCGAAGCTGTCAGAGACTATGTCTGAGATGTCTCCGTCATAAAATGACTCAAGATTACTTTCGAAGTTTTTTTTGTAAAAAGAAACCGCTTCTGAATCAATGTCGCATGCGAAGTTGATCTCAAGTTTTAATTTTAACTCTTGAGCGGCCGCTGCAGCGCCAATCGTCAAACCTCCCATTCCACAAAAAAGATCTGCGATTTTTATATTGCTGTTGCCGCTCAAAGTATACTTCTCTCAATTTTTGCGGATAATCTAGTTGCATTTAGATTTTGGTTTTCAAAACATGTGAAGAAAGCAGTTTTTACATCTTGTGCTGCTTTGGTCAAAGCATCGCGGTTGTCGGGCACGCTGGATAACCTACTTTTCTTAAGGTTACGGTTAGGTCGCTTGGTATGATGATACGAAAACTGAAGCGTTAGATATAGATACCGGAGTAATTTGTAAGCAGAAAGGGCAGATTTAATTGTTGCGCTCGTCCCATTCACTGAACATCGCGCAGAAAGTCCCTGAGTCTGATTGCCGGAGCATGAAGCCCCTCCATCGCCTGCACATAGCTAAAATCCGCCGCCAATCGCCCCAGCTCCCGCCCCAGCACCGTATCCACCCCACCCACCGCCCCCAACGCCAAATCCAAACACCGACCAATCTCACTCTGAATCCCTGCCACATCCCCCCGCCGCACCAACAACCCAAACACCTCCCGATCACACCCGCCCATCAACGGATCATCCCGCAAAATCGGACTATGCCCCTCCGTCTCATAAGCCAGCTTCAGCGAGTAAAGAGCGACCGTTTCCAGCAGCAATTCCATGGGGTGAAATCCTTTGTCAGCGGGTGAGGAGGGGCGGTGGATCAATTGGGCGTCGCAAGGCGGAGCATCGGTGGGGGCTGTGACATTTTTGTGAGCGCTTTGCGCTCAAGCGGGAGCAAGCTCCCTCGCCACAGGTTCTTGCTAGCCACAGATTCTTCCTTGCCACAGGTTTGGTCGTTGGGGCCGCTTCGCGACCCAGCGGGGATAAATCCCCTCGCCACAAATGGATCGGGTGACTTTTCTGCAGACGAAAAAAAAGACCTTAAATTTCAAGGTCTTTTTTTAAGATGGTGCCCCGAGGGAGACTCGAACTCCCACTCCTTTCGAAAACGGATTTTGAATCCGCCGCGTCTACCAATTCCGCCATCAGGGCTCAATGGCGGCGAAGTATAGAGAGGTGCCTACCGTTGGTCAATCACGTTTCATGGTGAATTTTTGATATTTCCGCTAGACTTTCCGGCCCTGCTAGACGAACCCCATCATGCGTGTTGCTGACTTTACCTTCGAACTCCCGGATTCGCTGATCGCTCGCCACCCTCTGGCCGAGCGTCGCGCCAGTCGACTGTTGACCCTGGATGGGGTCAGCGGTGCCATGGCTCACCGTCAATTCACTGATTTGCTTGAGCATTTGCGCCCGGGCGATTTGATGGTGTTCAACAATACCCGGGTCATTCCGGCGCGGTTGTTTGGCCAGAAGGCCTCCGGCGGCAAGCTGGAGATTCTGGTGGAGCGGGTGCTGGACAGTCATCGTGTGCTGGCCCATGTGCGCTCCAGCAAATCGCCCAAGCCGGGTTCGTCGATTTTGATCGACGGCGGTGGCGAGGCGGTGATGGTGGCGCGGCATGATGCGTTGTTCGAGCTGGAATTTGCCGAAGAGGTGTTGCCGCTGCTCGACCGTGTCGGACACATGCCGTTGCCTCCTTATATAGACCGCCCGGACGAAGGTTCGGACCGCGAGCGTTATCAGACTGTGTACGCCGAGCGCCTGGGGGCGGTGGCGGCGCCGACGGCGGGGTTGCATTTCGATCAGCCGTTGCTGGAGGCGATTGCCGCCAAAGGCGTGGAGACCGCGTTCGTGACGCTGCACGTTGGCGCTGGCACGTTCCAGCCGGTGCGGGTCGAGCGTATCGAAGACCACCACATGCACAACGAATGGCTGGAAGTGAGCCAGGACGTGGTCGATGCCGTGGCGGCTTGTCGCGCTCGCGGTGGGCGGGTGGTGGCGGTGGGGACCACCAGCGTGCGGTCCCTGGAAAGCGCCGCCCGCGATGGCGTGCTCAAGCCGTTCAGTGGCGACACCGATATCTTTATCTACCCGGGCCGGCCGTTCCATGTGGTCGATGCCCTGGTCACCAACTTTCATTTGCCCGAATCCACGCTGTTGATGCTGGTTTCGGCGTTCGCCGGTTATCCCGAAGCCATGGCCGCCTACAAGGCCGCCGTCGAGCATGGATACCGCTTTTTCAGCTACGGTGATGCGATGTTCATCACCCGTAATCCCGCGCCACGCGGACCCGAGGAAACAGTATGAGTCGCACCTGTCGCATGTCCTTCGAGTTGCTCGCCACCGATGGCAAGGCTCGTCGCGGTCGTCTGACCTTCCCCCGCGGTACCGTGGAAACCCCGGCGTTCATGCCGGTGGGCACCTACGGCACGGTCAAGGGCATGTTGCCGCGTGACATCGAGGCCATTGGCGCGGAAATCATCCTGGGCAATACCTTCCACCTGTGGCTGCGCCCGGGCATGGAAGTGATCAAGGCCCACGGCGACCTGCACGATTTCATGCAGTGGAAAGGCCCGATCCTGACCGACTCCGGCGGTTTCCAGGTGTTCAGCCTGGGCGCGATGCGCAAGATCAAGGAGGAGGGCGTGACCTTCGCCTCGCCGGTGGACGGTTCCAAGGTGTTCATGGGCCCGGAAGAGTCGATGCAGGTGCAGCGCGACCTGGGCTCGGACATCGTGATGATCTTCGACGAATGCACGCCGTACCCGGCCGATGAAGACGTGGCGCGGGTGTCCATGGAGCTGTCGTTGCGCTGGGCCCAGCGTTCGAAGAATGCCCATGGCGAGAACACCGCGGCGTTGTTCGGTATCGTCCAGGGCGGCATGCACCGCGACCTGCGCATGCGCTCTCTCGAAGGCCTGGACAAGATCGGCTTCGACGGCCTGGCGATTGGCGGGCTGTCGGTGGGCGAGCCCAAGCACGAGATGATCAAGGTGCTCGATTACCTGCCGGGCGAAATGCCCGCTGACAAACCTCGTTACCTTATGGGCGTTGGCAAACCGGAAGATCTGGTTGAGGGTGTGCGCCGCGGGGTGGACATGTTCGATTGCGTGATGCCGACCCGTAATGCCCGCAATGGGCATCTGTTCATCGACACCGGTGTGCTGAAGATCCGTAACGCGTTCCATCGCCATGATGAATCGCCGCTGGATCCGACGTGCGATTGCTACACCTGCCAGAACTTCTCCCGCGCTTATCTGCATCATTTGGACAAGTGCGGCGAAATGCTCGGCAGTATGCTCAATACCATCCACAATTTGCGCCATTATCAGGTGCTTATGGCTGGTTTGCGCGAGGCTATCCAACAGGGTACATTGGCCGCCTTTGTCGAGGCCTTCTATGCCAAGCGCGGGTTGCCTGTTCCGCCTTTGGACTGAGTTTTCCGATCCCTAGATTCAATACTTGCAACTGGAGTGCTAAATGAGCTTTTTTATCTCTAACGCCATGGCTGATGCCGCTGCACCTGCTGCTGCCGGCCCTATGGGTGGCGGTTTCGAGTGGATTTTCCTGGTCGGCTTCCTGGTCATCTTCTACCTGATGATCTGGCGTCCACAGGCCAAGCGCGCCAAAGAGCAGAAGAACCTGCTCAGCAGCTTGCAGAAGGGCGATGAAGTGGTCACCACCGGCGGCATCGCGGGCAAGATCACCAAAGTGGCTGATGACTTCGTGGTACTGGAAGTGTCCGACACTGTTGAAATGAAGTTCCAGAAGGGCGCCATCGCGGCCACGCTGCCAAAAGGCACGCTGAAAGCGATCTAAGTAACAACTTCTATTCAATCGACGGGGCGCGCAAGGCGCCCCGCGTCATAAGCGGGCGGCGTGATGCTGAACAAATACCCTCTGTGGAAATATTTACTGATCCTGGCGGTGCTGGCGGTCGGTCTGATTTATTCCGCTCCCAATCTCTACCCGGATGACCCGGCCATTCAGGTCAGTGGCGCAAGCACTGCGCTGCAGGTCACCCAGGCCGATCTGGACCGTGCGAGCGCTGCGCTCAAGGCGGCCAATATCGAGGTCAAGGCTGCGTCCATCGCCGAAAACGGCAAGGGCGGCCTGTTGCGCCTAGTCAAGGCAGAAGACCAACTGCCAGCCAAGGACGTGGTGCGCAAGGCGTTGGGTGACGATTACGTCGTGGCCCTGAACCTGGCCCAGACCACCCCGCAATGGCTGCGCAAGCTCGGCGCGCACCCGATGAAGCTGGGCCTGGACTTGTCCGGTGGTGTGCACTTCCTGCTGGAAGTGGACATGGAAAAAGCCCTCGACGCGCGGATGAAAGTCTACGAAGGCGACGTCAAGAGCTTGCTGCGTAAAGAGCGCGTGCGTTATCGCAGCCTGCCGCAACTCGACGGTGCCATTCAGCTGGGCTTCAGCGATGAAGATACCCGCGAGCAGGCCCGTGCGCTGATCCGCAAGAACTTCAACGATTTCGACATTGTGCCGGCCGACCTCAATGGTCAGGCGGTGCTGCGTCTGGCGATGACCCCGGCCAAGCTGGCGGAAATCCGCGAATACTCCATCAAGCAGAACTTGACCACGGTGCGTAACCGCGTCAACGAGTTGGGTGTGGCCGAGCCGATCGTGCAGCGCCAGGGCGCCAACCGCATCGTGGTTGAGCTGCCGGGCGTGCAGGATACTGCCGAAGCCAAGCGTATCCTCGGCAAGACCGCCAACCTGGAATTCCGCCTGGCCGCTGAGCCGGGTGCTTCCAAGGCCACTTCCGAGAGTTTCGAGTTCCGTGAGGGCGGTCGTCCGGCGGCGCAGATCGAGCGTGGCCTGATCATCACCGGTGACCAGGTGACCGACGCCCAGGCGGGCTTCGACGAGCAGGGTCGTCCGCAGGTGAACATTCGCCTCGACGGCCACGGCGGCGAACTGATGAGCCGCGCCACGCGCAGCAACGTCGGTCGCAGCATGGCGGTGATCTTCATCGAGCAGAAGCCGACCACCACTTACACCAAGCAAGTGGTCAATGGCGTCGAGAAAGACGTACCGGTCCAGACCTTCAAGGAAGAGAAAAAGATCATCAGCCTGGCGACCATCCAGTCGCCACTGGGCAGCCAGTTCCGCATCACCGGCCTCAACGGCCAGGGTGAATCCTCGGAACTGGCCCTGCTGCTGCGTGCCGGTGGCCTGGCTGCGCCGATGTACTTCGCTGAAGAGCGCACCATCGGCCCGAGCCTGGGTGCCGACAACATCACCAAGGGTATCGATGCATCCCTGTGGGGCATGCTGTTCGTGTCGCTGTTCATCATCGCCATCTACCGCTTCTTCGGCATCATCGCCACCGTCGCGCTGGCGGTGAACATGGTGATGCTGCTGGCCCTGATGTCGCTGCTGGGGGCTACGCTGACCCTGCCGGGTATCGCCGGTATCGTCTTGACCATGGGTATGGCGGTGGACGCCAACGTGCTGATCTTCTCGCGGATACGTGAAGAGATCGCCGCGGGCATGTCGATCCAGCGGGCAATCAACGAAGGCTTCGGCCGGGCATTCACCGCGATCCTCGACGCCAACCTGACCACGTTGCTGGTGGGCGGGATTCTCTTCGCCATGGGCACCGGCCCGGTCAAGGGCTTCGCAGTGACCATGTCCCTCGGGATCTTTACCTCGATGTTCACGGCCATCATGGTGACCCGCGCAATGGTCAACCTGATCTTTGGCGGTCGTGACTTCAAGAAGTTGTGGATTTAAGGGGCTGCCATGTTACGTACAATCAACTTCATGGGCGTTCGCAACGTTGCGTTCGGCGTCACATTGTTCCTTACCGTACTGGCGTTGTTCAGTTGGGCCACCAAGGGGCTGAACTACGGCCTGGACTTCACCGGCGGTACGCTCATCGAGCTGACCTACGAGCGTCCGGCCGATGTCACCAAGGTGCGTGAGCAGCTGGCGACGTCGGGCTACAGCGATGCTGTCGTGCAGAGCTTCGGTGCGACGACGGACCTGCTGGTGCGCATGCCGGGTGAAGACCCGCAGCTGGGCCACCAGGTGGCCGAGGCCTTGCAGAAGGCGGGCGGCGATAACCCGGCCCAGGTCAAGCGCGTCGAGTTCGTCGGCCCGCAGGTGGGTGAAGAACTGCGCGACCAGGGCGGCCTCGGCATGCTGATGGCCCTGGGCGGCATCCTGATCTACCTGGCCTTCCGCTTTCAGTGGAAGTTCGCCGTGGGCGCCATTGTCTCGCTGATCCACGACGTGATCGTGACCGTGGGCATCCTGTCGTTCTTCCAGATCACCTTCGACCTGACGGTGCTGGCGGCAGTGCTGGCGATCATCGGTTACTCGCTCAACGACACCATCGTCGTATTCGACCGGGTGCGTGAAAACTTCCGTGTGCTGCGCAAGGCGTCGTTGATCGAGAACATCAACATCTCGACCACCCAGACGCTGCTGCGGACCATGGCGACGTCGATCTCCACCTTGCTGGCGATCGCGGCGCTGCTGATCTTTGGTGGCGACAACCTGTTCGGTTTCTCCATCGCGCTGTTTGTCGGTGTATTGGCGGGTACCTACTCGTCGATCTACATCGCCAACGTGGTGCTGATCTGGCTGAACCTGAGCACCGAGGACCTGATTCCTCCAGCGGCCACCGAAACGGAAGTGGACGACCGCCCGTAAGGCTCCGGTTTCCACCCGTCACGGCTGAAAAGGCGCGAGTTGAACTCGCGCCTTTTTTTGTGCTCCAAGGCTGGGAGAAGCGCGGATTAATCCGCTTGTGATGGTCAGGAGGTTCAAGTGAACAAATCGATGCTGGTTGGTGCGGTATTGGGTGCTGTCGGTGTAACAGCCGGTGGTGCGGTCGCCACCTACAGCTTGGTAAAAAGTGGCCCTGAGTATGCGCAAGTATTGGCCGTGGAGCCGGTCAAGACCCAAATCAAGACCCCGCGTGAGGTGTGCAAGGACGTCACCGTGACTCGGCAGAAGCCAGTCCAGGACCAGCACCAGATCGCCGGCACCGTGTTGGGTGCCGTAGCCGGTGGCTTGCTGGGTAACCAGATCGGCGGCGGCACCGGCAAGAAAATCGCCACCGTGGCGGGTGCGGCCGGTGGTGGTTATGCCGGTAACAAGATTCAGGAAGGCATGCAGGAACGCGACACCTACACCACCACCCAGACTCGCTGCAACACGGTCAATGATATCAGCGACAAGGTTGTAGGCTACGACGTTCGCTACATGCTCGACGGCAAAGAAGGCAAGGTCCGCATGGATCGCGACCCGGGCAACCAGATCCCGGTGAACAAGGAAGGCCAACTGATCCTGGGGCAGAACGAACCGGCCCAGTGATCCAACCGCCATAAAAGAAGCACCCTTCGGGGTGCTTTTTTTGTGCCCATGATCCATCACCCACCGCCAACCCCTTGTGGGAGTGAGCTTGCTCGCGAAGGCGGTGGGCCAGCCTGCATCCATGTTCAGGGGGGGGGCATCCATTGTGGCGAGGGAGCTTGCTCCCGCTGGGCTGCGCAGCAGACCTTTCTTGTGAGCGCTTCGCACTCAAGCGGGAGCAAGCTCCCTCGCCACGGATGTGTTCATGCCTGGGAGGGTACAGGCATAAAAAAAGCACCCCGAAAGGTGCCTTTTCTGTAGCCGAGCGGCTTAACGCTTCAACGAAGCCGGCAGATGCGGCTGGATAGCAGTCAGCACAGCCTTGAAGCATTTGGTGTTGCCAGCAACGATGTGGCCTTTTTCAAGGAAGTCGTGGCCGCCGGTGAAGTCGCTCACCAAGCCACCGGCTTCCTGGATCAGCAGGGCGCCAGCAGCCATGTCCCATTCGGACAGGCCCGATTCCCAGAACGCATCGAAACGGCCAGCGGCTACATAAGCCAGGTCCAGGCTCGCAGCGCCGGCGCGGCGGATGCCGGCGGTCTGGCCGACCAGGGCGCGGAACATGCCCAGGTAGTTGTCCAGGTTGTCCATCTGGTCATCACGGAACGGGAAGCCGGTACCCAGCAGGGCGCCGTCCAGGCTGGTGCGGCCGCTGACGCGCAGGCGACGACCGTTCAGTTGGGCGCCACGGCCACGGCTGGCGGTGAATTCCTCCTGGCGAACCGGGTCCAGCACAACGGCGTGTTCCAGGCGGCCACGGTACTTGCAGGCGATGCTGACAGCGAAGTGAGGAATGCCGCGCAGGAAGTTGGTGGTGCCGTCCAGTGGATCGATGATCCACAGGTACTCTTCGCCTTCGATGCCAGTACCGGCGTGCATGCCGGTCTCTTCACCGAGGATGGAGTGGTTCGGGTAAGCCTTGCGCAGGGCGTCGACGATCTTTTGCTCGGCGGCGCGATCGACCTCGGACACGTAGTCCTTGGCGTCTTTTTCATCGACCTTGATGGTATCCAGGCGCTCGATGGAGCGGAAGATCAGTTCACTGGCGCTGCGGGCGGCGCGCAGCGCGATATTCAGCATGGGCTGCATGGATGTGTCACCTAAGGTTGTTAAAGAAAGCCGCGCATTCTATCAGAAAGTTTTCCGAGGAGAAGGTTGGTGTTCGCTTTCATAGCTTAACGGTAGGTGCTTCTGTAAGATTTGCTCCCTTTATCGTGTTCGAGAGCGCCCCCCTTGTTGCAGAACATTCGTGTCGTCCTGGTCAATACCAGCCATCCGGGTAACATCGGCGGAGCTGCGCGGGCCATGAAGAACATGGGCCTGTCGCGCCTGGTGCTGGTCGAGCCGCGCTTGTTTCCTCATCACGAGGCTGACGCCCGGGCTTCCGGTGCCGGTGACATCCTGGCCAACGCTCAAGTCGTCGCCACTCTTGAGGATGCCCTGGTGGGTTGCAACCTGGTGCTCGGCACTAGCGCCCGCGACCGCCGTATCCCCTGGCCGCTGCTCGACCCCCGGGAATGCGGCACCAAAGTGGTCGAGGAGGCCGCCCAAGGCTTTGAGATCGCCCTGGTGTTCGGTCGTGAAGATTCCGGCCTGACCAATGACGAGCTGCAGCGATGTCACTTTCACGTGCATATCCCTTCCGATCCCGAGTTCAGTTCCTTGAACCTGGGGGCGGCGGTGCAGGTGTTGAGTTATGAAGTGCGCATGGCTTGGCTGGCGGCTGAAGGCAAGCCCAGCAAAGTCGAAAAAACCGAGGTCACGTCGCCGCGCAGTGAGACACTGGCGACCATGGACGAACTGGAACGGTTCTATGAACACCTGGAGCAGACCCTGGTGGACATCGAGTTCCTCGACCCGGAAAAGCCGCGACACTTGATGGCGCGCCTGCGTCGGTTGTACGGACGAAGCTCGGTCAGCCGGGCGGAGATGAATATATTGCGCGGCATCCTCACGGAAACCCAGAAGGCGGCCCGTGGCGAGCTGATTAAGCGGAAGAAATAAAATGTTCGAACGTTTGCGTGAAGATATCCAAAGTGTTTTCCATCGTGACCCGGCGGCGCGCAATGCCTTTGAAGTGCTGACCTGCTACCCGGGGATGCACGCGATCTGGATCCATCGCCTCTCCGGCGCCTTGTGGAACATGGGCTGGAAATGGCTGGCGCGGCTGGTCTCGAACTTCGGCCGCTGGCTGACCGGGATCGAGATCCACCCGGGCGCCAAGGTCGGCCGTCGGTTCTTCATCGACCACGGCATGGGCATCGTCATCGGCGAGACCGCCGAGATCGGCGACGACGTGACCCTGTACCAGGGCGTGACCCTCGGTGGCACCAGCTGGAACAAAGGCAAGCGCCACCCGACCCTGGAAGACGGCGTGGTAGTCGGTGCCGGCGCCAAGGTGCTCGGGCCGTTCACGGTGGGGGCGGGGGCGAAAGTCGGCTCCAATGCGGTCGTAACCAAGGCCGTGCCGCCTGGCGCGACCGTGGTGGGTATTCCGGGGCGGATCATCGTCAAGTCCGATGACGAGCAGGACGCGCGCCGCAAGGCCATGGCCGAGAAGATCGGCTTCGACGCCTACGGTGTCGGCGAAGACATGCCCGACCCGGTCGCCCGCGCCATCAACCAGTTGCTCGATCACCTGCAGGCCGTCGATGGGCGCCTGGAGGGGATGTGCGGGGCCCTGAAGGATCTGGGCAGTAATTACTGTGCCAAGGACCTGCCTGAGCTGCGCGAGGAAGATTTCGCGTGTGTGAAGGACAAGGATCAGAGCCAGGCCAGCTAAACCCGGCAGGCCTCATCGCGAGCAAGCTCGCACACAGGGGGTTTTGGTGGGTGCACAATTCGTGTACACCACAGATCCCTGTGGGAGCGAGCTTGCTCGCGATAAACGATAACGCGGTATCGCTGGTCGCCGCCGACCAGCCTTTGCTATCATGCGCGCGCTCTTTCGCGGGTAAACCTGAGTAAAGCACTAGGTCTTATACTTGACTTAAATACTCGGGAATTGCATACTCGCCCCCATTCCGAACTCCGTGGTAATTGTCCATGCGACTGACTACAAAAGGCCGATACGCCGTGACCGCAATGCTGGATCTGGCATTGCATGCGCAGCACGGGCCGGTGTCCCTGGCCGATATCTCCGAGCGCCAGGGCATTTCCCTGTCCTACCTTGAACAGCTGTTCGCCAAGCTGCGCCGTAGCAACCTGGTTTCCAGCGTTCGCGGCCCGGGCGGTGGCTACCAGTTGTCGCGCGACATGCAAGGCATCCAGGTCGCCCAGGTGATCGATGCGGTGAACGAATCGGTCGATGCGACCAAATGCCAGGGCCTTGGCGACTGCCATGGCGGCGATACTTGCCTGACCCACCACTTGTGGTGCGACCTCAGCCTGCAGATTCACGAATTTCTAAGCGGTATCAGCTTGGCTGACCTTGTAACTCGTCGTGAGGTGCAAGAAGTAGCCCAGCGTCAGGACCAGCGTCGTTGCAATAGCAAGGCGCCGCACCTGGACAAGATTGAAGCGTCCGCCGTCGAATGACTGCCGCAGAGCACGCGGAACGCCAGCCAGCCTGATTTAGGAGAGAGTCCATGAAATTGCCGATTTACCTTGATTACTCTGCGACCACCCCGGTTGATCCGCGTGTTGCGCAAAAAATGAGTGAATGCCTGCTGGTCGACGGAAACTTCGGTAACCCGGCGTCCCGTTCCCACGTGTTCGGCTGGAAGGCCGAAGAGTCGGTCGAAAACGCCCGTCGCCAGGTCGCTGACCTGGTCAATGCCGACCCGCGTGAAATCGTCTGGACCTCTGGTGCCACCGAGTCCGACAACCTGGCAATCAAGGGTGTCGCGCATTTCTATCACACCAAGGGCAAGCACCTGATCACCTCCAAGATCGAGCACAAGGCTGTCCTGGACACCATGCGCCAACTGGAGCGTGAAGGCTTCGAAGTTACCTACATCGAACCGGGTGAAGACGGCATCATCACTCCTGCCATGGTTGAAGCCGCCCTGCGCGACGACACCATCCTGGTTTCGATCATGCACGTGAACAACGAAATCGGCACCGTCAACGACATCGCCGCCATCGGCGAATTGACCCGTTCCAAGGGCATCCTGTTCCACGTCGATGCGGCCCAGTCCACCGGCAAGGTCGACATCGACCTGTCCAAGCTGAAAGTCGACCTGATGTCGTTTTCGGCCCACAAGACCTATGGCCCTAAAGGCATCGGCGCGCTGTACGTCAGCCGCAAGCCGCGTGTTCGCCTCGAAGCGACCATGCACGGCGGCGGTCACGAGCGTGGCATGCGTTCCGGTACCCTGGCGACCCACCAGATCGTCGGCATGGGCGAAGCCTTCCGCGTGGCCAAGGAAGACATGGCCGCCGAGAACGTACGCATCAAGGCCCTGAGCGACCGCTTCTTCAAGCAGGTCGAGCACCTCGAAGAACTCTACGTCAACGGCAGCATGATCGCCCGCGTACCGCACAACCTGAACCTGAGCTTCAACTACGTTGAAGGCGAGTCGCTGATCATGGCGCTCAAGGATCTGGCCGTGTCGTCCGGTTCGGCGTGCACCTCGGCGTCGCTTGAGCCTTCGTACGTACTGCGCGCCCTGGGCCGCAACGACGAACTGGCCCACAGCTCCATTCGCTTTACCTTCGGCCGTTTCACCACCGAAGAAGAAATCGATTACGCCGCGCAGAAAGTCTGCGAGGCCGTTACCAAGCTGCGCGCTCTGTCGCCGCTGTGGGACATGTACAAAGACGGCGTCGACATTTCGAAAATCGAGTGGGCGGCGCACTGAAGAAGTCGCCACCAGAGCGACTCACTGATGAGGATTGAAGCAAATGGCATATAGCGAAAAGGTCATCGACCACTACGAGAACCCGCGCAACGTCGGCAAGATGGACGCGCAGGATCCTGATGTCGGCACCGGCATGGTCGGCGCGCCGGCGTGCGGCGACGTGATGCGTCTGCAGATCAAGGTCAACGAGCAAGGCATCATCGAAGATGCCAAGTTCAAGACCTACGGTTGCGGTTCCGCCATCGCGTCCAGCTCCCTGGCCACCGAGTGGATGAAGGGCAAGACCCTTGATGAAGCCGAAACCATCAAGAACACCCAGCTGGCCGAAGAACTGGCCCTGCCGCCAGTGAAGATCCACTGCTCGGTACTCGCCGAAGACGCCATCAAGGCCGCCGTTCGCGACTACAAGCAGAAGAAAGGCTTGATCTGATCCGCGCATTGGTAAGGAGTTTTCATGGCTATCCAGATGACAGAAGCGGCAGCTAAGCATGTGCAGCGTTCCCTCGCGGGGCGTGGCAAGGGCGAGGGTATCCGCCTGGGTGTTCGCACCACGGGCTGTTCTGGCCTCGCCTATGTACTGGAATTCGTCGACGAAGTGGGCGAAGACGATCAGGTGTTCGAAAGTCATGGTCAGAAAGTGATCATCGACCCGAAAAGCCTGACGTACCTGGACGGCACCGAGCTGGATTTCGTCAAGGAAGGGTTGAACGAAGGCTTCAAGTTCAACAACCCCAACGTGCGCGGTGAGTGTGGCTGCGGCGAAAGCTTCAACATCTGAGGCAGCTTGTGGGTACTCCTTGTCATTTTGCGTTGTTCCAGTTGCAGCCTGCTTTCCAGCTGGATCTCGATCAGTTGTCGGCGCGATATCTGGAATTGGCCCGTGGTGTTCATCCGGACCGTTTTGCCGACGGCTCCGAGGCTGAGCAGCGGCGGGCGCTCGAGCAGTCGGCGAACCTCAACGAGGCTTACCAGACGCTCAAGAACCCTGCCAAGCGCGCACGTTACCTGCTTGCCATCAGTGGCCATGAGTTGCCGCTGGAGGTCACGGTCCACGATCCCGAGTTTCTTTTGCAGCAGATGCAATGGCGCGAAGAGCTCGAAGACCTGCAGGACAGCGCCGATCTGGCCGGTGTCGCGGTATTCAAGCGACGCTTGAAAGACGCCCAGCAAACACTGAACGAAAGCTTCGCAGCCTGCTGGAACGATGCCGCGCAACGCGAACAGGCCGAACGCCTGATGCGGCGCATGCAGTTCCTCGACAAGCTCACCTACGAAGTGCGCCAGCTAGAAGAGCGCCTCGACGATTAACCCAGTGCCGCTCCGGTCGCACGCCTGATTACAGATAAGTCCTGATTACGATGGCCCTACTGCAGATCGCCGAACCCGGCCAAAGTCCACAACCGCACCAGCGTCGCCTGGCTGTCGGGATCGACTTGGGTACCACCAACTCCCTGGTAGCTGCCTTGCGCAGCGGTCTTTCCGAACCGCTGGCCGACGAGCAGGGACGGGTGATCCTGCCGTCCGCCGTGCGCTATCACGCCGATCACGTTGAAGTGGGCGAGTCGGCGAAGCTTGCCGCCGCCACCGATCCGTTGAACACCATCGTCTCGGTCAAGCGCTTGATGGGGCGTGGTCTGTCCGACGTCAAGCAATTGGGCGACCAACTGCCGTACCGCTTCGTTGGCGGCGAATCCCACATGCCGTTCATCGAAACCGTGCAGGGTCCGAAAAGCCCGGTAGAGGTTTCCGCTGACATCCTCAAGGTGTTGCGCCAGCGCGCCGAAGCGGCATTGGGTGGTGAGCTGGTAGGTGCGGTCATCACCGTGCCGGCCTATTTCGACGACGCCCAGCGCCAAGCCACCAAGGATGCCGCCAAGCTCGCCGGCCTGAATGTGCTGCGTTTGCTCAACGAGCCGACGGCCGCTGCGGTCGCGTATGGCCTGGACCAGCATGCCGAAGGCCTGGTTGCCATCTACGACTTGGGTGGCGGTACTTTCGATATTTCGATCTTGCGCCTGACCGGCGGTGTTTTCGAAGTCCTGGCCACCGGTGGCGACAGCGCCCTGGGCGGCGATGACTTCGACCACGCCATCGCTGGCTGGATCATTGAGCAAGCGGGCTTGTCCGCCGACCTCGACCCAGGTGCGCAACGCCACCTGCTGCAAACCGCCTGCGCCGCCAAGGAAGCCTTGACCGACGCCGCCACCGTTGAAGTCGCTTATGGCGACTGGAAAGCCACGCTGACCCGCGAAGCCTTCGATGCCCTGATCGAGCCCATGGTCGCCCGCAGCCTCAAGGCCTGCCGCCGTGCCGTGCGCGATTCCGGCGTGGAGCTCGAAGACGTCAAGGCCGTGGTCATGGTCGGTGGTTCGACCCGCGTGCCTCGGGTTCGCGAAGCCGTTGCCGATGCCTTTGGCCGCCAGCCGCTGACTGAAATCGACCCGGACCAGGTGGTCGCCATCGGCGCCGCGATCCAGGCCGATACCCTGGCCGGCAACAAGCGCGATGGCGGCGAACTGCTGCTGCTCGACGTGATTCCGTTGTCCCTGGGCCTGGAAACCATGGGTGGCCTGATGGAGAAGGTGATTCCACGCAACACCACCATCCCGGTTGCCCGCGCCCAGGACTTCACCACCTATAAAGACGGCCAGTCGGCCATGATGGTCCACGTGCTGCAAGGCGAGCGTGAACTGATCAGCGACTGCCGTTCCCTGGCGCGCTTCGAACTGCGCGGCATCCCGCCGATGGTGGCCGGTGCGGCGAAGATCCGCGTGACCTTCCAGGTCGATGCCGACGGCTTGCTCAACGTCTCCGCCCGCGAACTGGGTTCGGGCGTCGAGGCGAGCATCCAGGTCAAGCCGTCCTACGGCCTGACCGACGGTGAAATCGCCAAGATGCTCAAGGATTCCTTCCAGCATGCCAGCGACGACAAGGTGGCGCGGGTGCTGCGCGAGCAGCAGGTCGACGCCCAGCGCCTGATCGAAGCCGTGCAAGGTGCCCTGGAGGCAGACGGCGACCGTTTGCTCGACGCTGAAGAACGCATGGTCATCGAGCTGCAAATGCAGGAATTGTCCGAATTGATCAAAGGCACCGATGGTTATGCCATCGAGCAGCAGACCAAGCGTCTGTCGCACGTCACCGATGCCTTTGCTGCCCGCCGCCTGGACTCGACGGTGAAAGCCGCCCTGGCGGGGCGCAACCTGAATGAAATCGAGGAATAACTGATGCCGCAGATCATTTTTCTGCCACACGCCGAGCATTGCCCGGACGGTATGGTGGTAGAGGCCGAAACCGGCAAGTCCATTCTCGAAGTGGCCCATGACAACCACATCGAGATCGAGAGCGCCTGCGGCGGTGTCTGTGCCTGCACCACCTGCCATTGCATCATTCGTGAGGGTTTCGACTCGCTGAATGAGGCCGATGAGCTGGAAGAGGACTACCTTGATAGGGCCTGGGGCCTGGAACCGACGTCGCGCCTGACCTGTCAGGCCAAGGTCGGCACCGAAGACCTGGTGGTCGAAATCCCGAAATATTCGCTAAACCATGCGGCCGAAGCGCCGCACTGATGGTGACACTGTCATGAGCTATGGTTGGAATGATGTACAACGCATCGCAGAAGAACTGGCCGAAGCCAAGCCGGACGTGGATCCGCTGAAGGTCAATTTCGTCGATCTGCAGCACTGGATCATGGAGCTTCCCGGTTTCGACAGTACCTCTGGCCGTTGTGGCGAGAAGGTCTTGGAAGCGGTCCAGGCGCTCTGGATCGAAGAAATCGACTGATCGACCTGGCAGGTTAGGCAATACCCCTGAACCCGCGTATAATTCGCGGGTTTAATTTTTCGCAAATTACCGTTTCTGGAGTTACACCATGGCTGTTCAACGTACTTTCTCCATCATCAAGCCTGACGCCGTTGCTAAAAACGTGATCGGCAAGATCGTTACCCGCTTCGAAGACGCTGGCCTGCGCGTTGTAGCTTCGAAAATGAAGCAACTGTCCAAGGCCGAAGCCGAAGGCTTCTACGCTGAGCACAGCGAGCGCGGTTTCTTCGGTGAGCTGGTGGCCTTCATGACTTCCGGTCCGGTTGTCGTTCAGGTGCTGGAAGGCGAAAACGCTATCGCTCGCAACCGTGAGCTGATGGGCGCTACCAACCCTAAAGAAGCGGCTGCCGGCACCATCCGTGCTGACTTCGCCGAGTCCATCGACGCCAACGCCGTTCACGGTTCGGACTCCGAAGCCGCTGCTGCTCGCGAAATCGCTTACTTTTTCGCTGCTACTGAAGTAACCGCTCGCTAAGCATTGGCTTAAGAGTGAAGGTGAATCCATGACTACATCGACTGTTAAAACCAATCTGCTGGGGCTGACCCAGCCGGAAATGGAGAAATTCTTCGACTCGATCGGGGAGAAGCGTTTCCGTGCCGGTCAGGTGATGAAATGGATTCACCACTTTGGCGTCGACGACTTCGACGCCATGACGAATGTCGGCAAGGCCCTGCGCGAAAAGCTCAAGGCTGTGGCCGAGATTCGCGGCCCCGAAGTGGTCAGCCAGGACATTTCCAGCGACGGCACTCGTAAGTGGGTGGTGCGCGTGGCGTCCGGCAGCTGCGTCGAGACCGTCTACATTCCCCAGGGCAAACGCGGCACCTTGTGCGTTTCGTCCCAGGCAGGCTGTGCCCTGGATTGCAGTTTCTGCTCCACCGGCAAGCAAGGCTTCAATAGCAACCTCACCGCCGCCGAAGTGATCGGCCAGGTGTGGATTGCCAACAAATCCTTTGGCAGTGTCCCGGCGACCGTCGACCGTGCCATCACCAACGTGGTGATGATGGGCATGGGTGAGCCGCTGCTGAATTTCGACAACGTCGTTTCCGCCATGCACCTGATGATGGACGACCTGGGCTACGGCATCTCCAAGCGCCGCGTAACCCTGTCCACCTCCGGCGTGGTGCCGATGATCGATGAGCTGGCCAAGCACATCGACGTCTCCCTGGCGTTGTCGCTGCACGCACCCAATGACGCATTGCGTAACCAATTGGTGCCGATCAACAAGAAATATCCGCTTAAGATGCTGCTCGAGTCGTGCCAGCGCTACATGTCGTCCCTGGGCGAAAAACGCGTGCTGACCATCGAGTACACGCTGCTCAAGGATGTGAACGACAAGGTCGAACACGCGGTCGAGATGATCGAGCTGCTCAAGAACATCCCGTGCAAGATCAACCTGATCCCGTTCAATCCGTTCCCGCATTCCGGTTACGAGCGTCCGAGCAACAACGCGATTCGTCGCTTCCAGGATCAGCTTCACCACGCTGGCTTCAACGTCACCGTGCGCACCACTCGCGGCGAAGACATCGACGCCGCCTGTGGCCAATTGGTAGGACAGGTGCTGGATCGCACCCGTCGCAGCGAACGCTACATTGCCGTGCGTGAGTTGAACGCCACGGACGATGCGGTGCAAAACGCTGCGAACAGTCACTAAGAGAGGAACTCTATGTCCCTGCGCTTCGCGCTCGTTTTGCTGTTGGCCGGCCTTTGTTCCGGTTGTGTCCTGTCGGGTGACTACAACCCGATGAGGACCAGCAAAGGGCGCGACGAGGCGCGTGTGGCCTACGTGCAGCTGGGCATTGGCTACCTGCAGCAGGGCATGACCGAACGGGCCAAGGTGCCGCTCAAGAAAGCCCTGGAACTGGACGACTCCGACCCGGATGCCAATGCGGCCCTGGCCCTGGTGTTCCAGGCCGAGATGGAGCCGGAGCTGGCCGACCAGCATTTTCGCAAGGCGCTGTCTGCCCGCCCGCAAGACGCGCGGATCCTGAACAACTACGGCAGTTTTCTTTTCGAGCAGAAACGCTACAAGGACGCCTACGAGCGCTTCGAGCAGGCTGCCGCCGACACCCTTTACCCTGAGCGTTCGCGGGTTTTCGAAAACCTCGGCATGACGGCTGCGCAGCTCGGCCAGCGCGACCTGGCCCGCCAGCAACTGGAAAAGGCGCTGCGGCTCAACCGCCAGCAACCGCGGGCGCTGCTGGAAATGGCTGAGTTGTCCTACGAAGACAGGCATTATGTGCCCGCGCGTGACTACTACGAGCGTTTTAGCCTGCTGAGTGAGCAAAATGCACGTAGTCTATTGCTCGGCGTTCGGCTGGCACATGTGTTTGAAGATCGCGACAAGGCTGCAAGTTACGGCCTGCAACTCAAAAGACTCTATCCCGGTACGCCGGAATATCAGCAATACCTGTCGGAGCAATGATGAAAGCGGCGCATCCCGAAGTTGTAGCAGCGACTCGCGTAAATCCTGGTGAGACCCTGCGTCAAGCCCGCGAAAGCAATGGTTGGTCGCTGGCCGAAGTGGCCCTCAAGCTCAATCTCACCGTGGCCTCCCTCGGCAATCTGGAAGCGGGCGCGTTCGACAAGCTGCCTGGGCATACCTTTGCCCGGGGCTATATCCGCGCCTATGCCAAGTTGCTCGGCATGGACCAGACCGTGCTGGTTCAGCAATTCGATCAATACACCGGTTCCGATGCCCAGGGCAGCAACGTGCACAGCCTGGGGCGCATCGAGGAGCCGGTTCGCGTTTCCCACACCATTTTGCGAATTGTCAGCCTGTTGCTGCTGATCGCGGTGATTGGTGGCGGTTTTGTCTGGTGGCAGGACCAGGCTTCCTTGCGCAACAAGGAGCCGGTCGCCATGAACCCTGAGCACGTCGAGGTCGAAGGCGCCGACGGCACCACCCAGATCCATCCGCTGGACGAGCCGGAAGACCAGGCTGTCGTCGAAGGCCAGGCCGAAGGCGAGACCGCCCTGGCGTTGCCACAGGACCAGGACGCCAATGCCGAAGCGGGTGCCGAGCCGGCTGCTCCAGCCCCTGCGCCAGTTGCACCAGCAGCGCCGGCTGCACCGATTGCCACGGCACCTGCCGCACCGAGCACGCCAGCGCCAACCGCGGCTGCGCCTGCGACCCACGCTGCGCCAGCCGCGCCAGTTGCTCCGGCAGCTCCGGCGGCCCCGACCCCGGCTCCAGCCGCAGGTGAAGGCCAGGTGCAGATCCAGTTTGTCGCCGACTGCTGGACGCAGATCACCGACGGCAACGGCAAGGTGCTGTTCAGTGGCCTCAAGCGCAAGGGCGACAGCACCGCCGTCAATGGCAAGCCGCCGTTTGCCGTACGCCTGGGTTATGCCCGTGGCGCGCAGGTCAGCTACAACGGCCAGCCGGTCGACATCGCTCCGTTCACCAGTGGCGAGACCGCTCGCCTGAAGTTGGGTCAATAAGTCATGCACGGCGAATCTCCAATCAAGCGTCGCGAATCCCGAAAGATCTGGGTCGGTAACGTGCCCGTGGGCGGCGATGCGCCTATCGCTGTGCAGAGCATGACCAACAGCGACACCAATGACGTGGCCGCCACGGTCGCCCAGATCAACCGCCTGGAAGCCGCCGGTGTCGACATCGTGCGCGTATCGGTGCCGGACATGGACGCCGCCGAGGCGTTCGGCAAGATCAAGCAACTGGTCAAGGTCCCCTTGGTGGCCGACATCCACTTCGACTACCGCATCGCCCTGCGCGTGGCGGAGTTGGGCGTGGATTGCCTGCGCATCAACCCGGGCAACATCGGTCGCGAAGACCGTGTCCGTGCCGTAGTGGATGCCGCCCGCGACCGAGGCATCCCGATCCGCATCGGCGTGAACGCCGGTTCCCTGGAAAAAGACCTGCAAAAGAAATACGGCGAACCGACCCCGGCGGCACTGGTGGAATCGGCCCTGCGCCACGTCGAGCACCTCGAACGCCTGAATTTCCAGGACTTCAAGGTCAGCGTGAAGGCGTCCGACGTGTTCATGGCCGTCGAAGCCTACCGCCTGCTGGCCAAGGAAATCGTCCAGCCGCTGCACCTGGGCATCACCGAAGCCGGTGGGTTGCGTTCGGGCACGGTGAAATCCGCCGTCGGCCTCGGTATGCTGCTCGCCGAAGGGATTGGCGATACCATCCGCATCTCGTTGGCGGCTGACCCGGTCGAGGAAGTGAAAGTCGGCTACGACATTCTCAAGTCCCTGCACCTGCGTTCCCGTGGCATCAACTTCATCGCCTGCCCGAGCTGCTCGCGGCAGAACTTCGATGTGGTCAAGACCATGAACGAGCTGGAAGGGCGCCTCGAAGACCTGCTGGTGCCGCTGGATGTCGCGGTGATCGGTTGCGTGGTCAACGGGCCGGGCGAAGCCAAGGAGGCGCACATCGGCCTGACTGGCGGTACACCGAACCTGATTTACATCGACGGCAAGCCGTCGCAGAAACTGACGAATGACAATCTGGTGGATGAGCTGGAACGGCTGATTCGCCAGAAAGCGGCCGAAAAGGTCGAAGCCGACGCAGCGGTCATCGCGCGCGGTTAAGTCGAAAGATTAAGGAATACACGTGAGCAAGTCCCTGCAAGCCATTCGTGGCATGAACGACATCCTGCCCGAGCAGACGCCCCTGTGGCGCTATTTCGAGGGCACTGTGGCGCGTCTGCTGGATAACTACGGCTATCGGCAGATCCGCATGCCGATCGTCGAGTTCACCGAGCTGTTCAAGCGCTCCATCGGTGAAGTGACCGACATCGTCGAAAAAGAGATGTACACCTTCGACGACCGCAACGGCGACTCCCTGACCCTGCGCCCCGAAGGCACGGCGGCCTGCGTGCGTGCGGTGCTCGAGCACGGCATCACCGGCGGCGGCCAGGTGCAGAAACTCTGGTACGTCGGCCCGATGTTTCGTCACGAGCGTCCGCAGAAAGGCCGTTATCGCCAGTTCCACCAGATTGGCCTGGAGGTGTTCAACCTCGAGGGGCCGGACATCGACGCCGAGCTGATTGTCATGACCTGGCGCCTGTGGGGCGAGCTGGGGCTGCGTGATGCGGTCAAGCTCGAGCTCAACAGCCTGGGCACCAGCGAGTCCCGTGGCCGCTACCGTGAAGCGTTGGTGGAGTTTCTTTCTGCCCACCTGGACAAGCTCGACGAAGACAGCCAGCGCCGTCTGAAGACCAACCCGCTGCGTGTGCTCGACACCAAGAATGCCGAGACCCAAGCAGTCCTGGTCGACGCGCCGAAAATGGCCGACTACCTCGACGACGAATCCCGTGCGCACTTCGAAGGGTTGAAGGCGCGCCTGGACGCCGTGGGCATCCCTTACGTGATCAATCCCAAGTTGGTCCGTGGTCTGGACTACTACAGCAAGACCGTCTTCGAGTGGGTCACCGACAAACTCGGCGCCCAAGGCACCGTATGTGCTGGCGGCCGCTACGACGGACTGGTTGAACAGATGGGCGGCAAGCCGACCCCGGGCGTGGGCTTTGCCATGGGCATCGAGCGCCTGGTGCTGATGCTGGAAGCCTTGGACAAGGTCCCCGAAGAACTGTCCCGTCAGGTCGACGTCTACCTGTGCGCCTTTGGCGAGGCCGCCGAACTGGCCGCCTTGTCGTTGAGCGAGCGGATCCGCGACCAGTTGCCCAACCTGCGCTTGCAGATCAACGCCGGCGCCGGCAGCTTCAAGAGCCAGTTCAAGAAGGCCGACAAGAGCGGTGCGCTGTACGCACTGATCCTCGGTGACGACGAACTGGCCCAACAAGTGGTAGGTTTCAAACCCCTGCGTGGCCAGGGCGAGCAACAAAGCATTGCCTGGGATGCGCTTGCTGCACACCTGGCCACCTGCGTCGTGCAGGGTTGAAGCTGTCAAACAGCCGATTTAGCGATTAAGGAGTATTGGGGTGTCGAGTACCGAAGATGAACAGCTGGCGGATTTGAAGGACTGGTGGACGCGCAACGGCAAGCCGCTGGTCACTGGCGGCCTGTTGGCGCTGGTCATCGTGTTCGGCTGGCAGGCCTACCAGAAATACCAGAGCAACCAGTCGCAAGGCGCCTCGGTGCTCTACCAGCAATTGCTGGAAACCACCCTGACCCCGGACGGCAAGCCTGACGCGGCCCGCGTGGCGGACCTGGCCGGCAAGCTGGACAAGGAATTCGGCGGCACTGCCTACGCGCAGTACGGTCGCCTGTTCGTGGCCAAGGTGGCGGTGGACAGCGGCAAATTGGACGACGCGGCCACCGAGCTCAAAGGTATCGTCGACAAACCGGCCAACCCGACCCTGGGCGAAGTGGCGCGTCAGCGCCTGGCGCAGGTGCTGGCGGCACAGAACAAGGCCGAAGACGCCTTGAAGCTGCTCGACGGCGATGCCGACAAGGCGTTCCTGGCGACCCGCGAAGAACTCAAGGGCGACCTGCTGGTACAGCTGGGCCGTGCCGATGAGGCCCATGCGGCCTACCAAAAAGCCAAGGCTGCGCTGTCGGATGAAGCCGCGGTCGGTGGCCTGCAAATCAAGCTGGACGACCTGGCCAAAGGGGATGCGTGACGTGATCCAGTGGAAACATGCAGCATTGCTGGCCCTGGCCATTCTGGCCGCGGGTTGCAGCAGCAACAGCAAGAAAGAACTGCCGCCAGCCGAACTTACCGACTTCAAAGAAGAAGTCGTGCTGCAGAAGCAGTGGAGCCGTTCCATCGGCGATGGCCAGGGTGAAACCTACAACATGCTGGTGCCGGCCATCGATGGCGACACCATCTATGCCGGCGACGTCACGGGCGTGGTCATGGCGATGGACCGTACCAACGGTGACGTCAAATGGGAGAAAGATCTCGAACTGCCTGTTTCCGGCGCCGTTGGCGTGGGTTACGGCCTGGTCATGATCGGCACGCTCAAGGGCGAGATCGTCGCCCTGGACGCGAGCAGCGGTGAAGAGAAATGGCGCGCCCGCGTGACCAGCGAAGTGCTCGCACCGCCGGCCACCAACGGTGACGTGGTGGTGGTCCAGACCCAGGACGACCGCCTGATCGGCCTGGATGCCGCCACCGGCAACCAGCGCTGGTTGTACGACAGCACCCCGGCGGTACTGACCCTGCGCGGCACCAGCGCGCCGATCGTCACCAACCGCCTGGCGGTGGCTGGCTTGTCGACCGGTAAAGTGGTGGCCCTGGATGTTTCCAACGGCGTGCCGGTCTGGGAACAGCGCGTAGCGATCCCGCAAGGTCGTTCGGAGCTGGAGCGTGTGGTCGACATCGACGGTGGCTTGCTGCTGTCCGGCGGTACGCTGTACGTCGCCAGCTATCAGGGCCGCGTGGCGGCACTGGACCTGGAAAGCGGTCGTCCGTTGTGGCAGCGCGATGCGTCCAGCTACGCCGGTGTCGCCCAGGGTTTTGGCAGCGTCTACGTGAGCCTGTCCTCGGGCACCGTCGAAGGCGTTGACGAACGTTCCACCACCGCCTTGTGGAGCAACGACTCCCTGGCCCGTCGTCAACTGTCGGCCCCGGAAGTGTTCTCCAGCTACGTTGCAGTGGGTGACCTGGAAGGTTATCTGCACCTGCTCAGCCAGGTGGACGGTCGTTTCGTCGGTCGTGAGCGCATCGACAGCGACGGCCTGCGTGCCCGTCCGCTGGTGGTGGGCAACATGATCTATGTGTATGGCAACAGCGGCAAACTGGAAGCCCTGACCATCAAGTAAGACTATGCTTGGGGCTAATCCCCCCAAGCGGCCTTGTTCTCAAGGTTTGCAGGGCTTGCACAGACTGCCCCGAGCACCAGCCGCTGCCTCGCAGCGGCTTTTGTATTTTCTGAAATAACGAAGTGGAGAGCCGCATGGTTCCCGTAATCGCCCTGGTGGGCCGACCGAACGTCGGCAAGTCCACCTTGTTCAACCGCCTGACCAGGACTCGCGACGCCATTGTCGGCGACTTGTCCGGTCTGACCCGTGATCGCCAATACGGTGAGGCCAAGTGGCAAGGGCGTACCTATATTCTGGTCGACACCGGCGGCATCTCCGGTGATGAACATGGCATGGACGAAAAAATGGCCGAGCAGTCGTTGCTCGCCATTGAAGAAGCCGATGTGGTGCTGTTCCTGGTAGACGCCAAGGCCGGTTTTACCGCCGCCGACCAGATGATCGCCGAGCATTTGCGCAAGCGTAACAAGCGCTCCTACGTGGTCGCCAACAAGGTCGACAACATCGACCCGGACATGGCCCGCGCCGAATTCGCACCGTTGGGCATGGGCCAGGCGATCCCGATCGCCGGCGCCCACGGTCGTGGCATCACCCAGATGCTGGAAATCGCCCTGGAGAGTTTCCCCAAGGACGACGTGGAAGAGCCGGAAGAGGGCGAGGAAGAGATCGTTGCCGAAGGCGAGGAAGCCAAGCGCATTCCGGGCCCAAGCGAGAAAGACGGGATCAAGATCGCGATCATCGGCCGTCCGAACGTGGGCAAGTCGACGCTGGTCAACCGCATGCTCGGCGAAGACCGGGTTATCGTCTACGACCAGCCCGGCACCACCCGCGACAGTATCTACATTCCCTTCGAGCGTAACGAAGAGAAGTACACGCTGATCGACACCGCCGGTGTGCGCAAGCGCGGCAAGATCCACGAAGAAGTTGAAAAGTTCTCCGTGGTCAAGACCCTGCAAGCGATCAAAGACGCCAACGTGGTGATCTTCGTGATGGACGCCCGCGAAGGCGTGGTCGATCACGACCTGAACCTGCTGGGTTTCGCCCTGGAAGCCGGTCGTGCGCTGGTCATCGCGATCAACAAGTGGGATGGCATGACGCCGAGCGAACGGGATTTCGTCAAGGTCGAATTGCAACGTCGCCTGTTCTTCGTCGACTTCGCCGACATCCACTTCATCTCGGCCCTGCACGGCACGGGCGTGGGCAACCTCTACGCTTCGGTGCAGAACTCGTTCAAGTCGGCGGTGACCCGCTGGCCGACCAACCGCCTCACCCAGATCCTCGAAGATGCGGTAGGCGAGCACGCGCCACCGATGGTCAACAACCGTCGGATCAAACTGCGCTACGCCCACTTGGGCGGTGCCAACCCGCCGATTATCGTGATCCACGGTAACCAGATCGAGAAGGTGCCCAAGTCGTACGTCCGTTACCTGGAAAACACCTACCGTCGCGTCCTGAAGCTGGTCGGCACGCCGATCCGCATCGAGTTCAAGGGCGGCGAGAACCCGTACGAAGGCAACAAGAACACGCTCACCGACCGCCAGGTCAACAAGAAGCGCCGCTTGATGTCGCACCACAAGAAGGCTGACAAGAAGCGCCGCGACAAGCGCTGATTCAATACCTGTTGCCCGGAAGCTTGTGTGGCGAGGGAGCTTGCTCCCGCTGGGGTGCGAAGCGCCCCCCAGATGTCTCTGCCCCCGCAGTGCATCAGGCACAACCCAGGGGCTGCTGCGCAGCCCAGCGGGAGCAAGCTCCCTCGCCACGGTCGTTCGGCGACATGAAAAGGGTGCCCTTGGTGGCACCCTTTTTCATGCCCGGCGATTGGGCTATTCTCGAGCTCTCCCGCGCCGCATCAGAGCCGGGTGCAGAGCAGGGAACCCTTGATGATCACCAGCAAGTTGCCGAATGTCGGCATCACTATCTTTACTCAGATGTCCCTGCTCGCGGCGCAGACCGGTGCGCTCAATCTGTCCCAGGGATTTCCCGATTTCGATGGCCCGCAGGCCCTGCGCGATGCGGTTGGCCGGCACATTGCCCAAGGCCATAACCAATATTCGCCCATGACCGGCCTGCCGGCGCTACGCCAGCAGATCGCAGCGAAGATCGCCCGCAGCTACGGCGCCAACGTCGATGCCGATCAAGAGGTCACCGTGACCCCTGGCGCGACCCAGGCGATTTTCTGTGCCATCGCGGCGGTGGTCCACAGCGGTGACGAAGTGATCGTTTTCGATCCTAGCTATGACAGCTACGAGCCTTCCGTTCTATTGGCCGGTGGGCGCTGCGTGCACGTGCCATTGGGCCTGGATGACTTCGCCATCGACTTCGAGAAGCTCGGCGAAGCCCTGAGCCCGCGTACGCGCATGATCATCCTCAACTCGCCGCACAACCCCAGTGGTGCCCTGATTAGCCGCGCCGAACTGGATCAGTTGGCGACGCTGATTCGCGACCGTGACATCTACCTGGTCAGCGACGAGGTCTACGAACACCTGGTGTTCGACGGCGTCGCCCACGCCAGTGTCCTGGCCCATGAAGAACTGTACCGCCGCGCCTTCGTGGTCAGTTCGTTCGGCAAGACCTACCACGTCACCGGCTGGAAAACCGGCTACGTGGTGGCGCCAGCGGCCTTGACGGCGGAACTGCGCAAGGTGCACCAGTACGTCAGCTTCTGTGGCGTGACGCCGTTGCAGTACGCCCTGGCCGACTACATGGCCGAACATCCGGAACACGTCAACGGACTGCCGGACTTCTACCAGGCCAAGCGTGACCTGTTCTGCGATCTGCTCGCCCCGTCACGGTTCAGCTTCAAGCGCGTGACCGGCACTTATTTCCAGTTGGTGGACTACTCGCAGATTCGCCCGGACCTGAATGACGTCGACATGGCCGTGTGGATGACCCGCGAGCATGGCGTGGCGACGATTCCGATCTCGGTGTTCTACCAGGACCCACCCCAAGGCCAGCGCCTGGTGCGCCTGTGCTTTGCCAAACGCGAGGAGACGCTGCGCGAAGCGGCGGAAAAACTATGCGTGATCTGAGCACGTTACCGGACCTCGACATTGCACTGGTCCAGACCACCCTGGCCTGGCACGACCGCCGGGCCAACCTTGAGCATTTCGAAGCGTTGCTTGAGCAGGCACGTGGGGCTGATCTGATCATCCTGCCAGAGATGTTCACCACGGGTTTCTCCATGGAATCCGAGACCCTGGCGGAGCCGGAGAACGGCCCGACGCGCCAATGGCTCAAGGCCCAGGCCGCGAAGCTGGACGCGGTGATTACCGGCAGTGTGATCATCCAGGCCGCGGACGGTAGCCATCGCAATCGCTTGCTCTGGGCGCGGCCGGATGGCGAAGTGTTGCATTACGACAAGCGCCATCTGTTTCGCATGGCGGGGGAGCACAACCACTACACCCCGGGTGAGCGACAGGTGCTGTTCGAGCTCAAGGGCTGGCGGATTCGTCCGCTGATTTGCTACGACCTGCGCTTCCCGGTCTGGAGCCGCGACGCCGAGGACACCGACCTGCTGCTATACACCGCCAACTGGCCCGGGGCGCGGCGTCTGCACTGGAATCGGCTGTTGCCGGCCCGGGCGATCGAGAACCTGTGCTACGTGGCCGCGGTAAACCGTGTGGGTACCGACGGCAAGGGTTTCGCCTATACCGGTGACAGCCAGGTGCTGGATTTCCAGGGCGAGAGCTTGCTCAGCGCCGGTGAAGCGGATGGTGTGTTCAAGGTGTGCTTGAACGCAGCGGACCTGGCGGCGTATCGCACGCGGTTTCCGGCAAACCTGGATGCCGATCGCTTCGAATTCACGAATTGAAACGATTCAGCCTCAAGGAACGGTGTTGCATGCCGATAACCGGTCAGCCAAGGAGAAGTCCCTATGACCAGTATCAGCGCAACCACCGTAAACCCTTATCCATTGTCAGCCCCTAAAGTCTCCATCCGCGGGACTGAAGAAGAGAAAGCGGTCAGTCCAGCGGCATCGACTGACGCCGACGACAAAGACAAGACACTGCAGGTCGATACCCGTGGCGCGAATGTCGCCGGCGCTCCCGCCAGCGGCGGTGGGGACATCATCGAGCAACTGAAAAAGCAGATCGAGCAGGCCGAGAAACTGCTGGCCCAGCAGCAAGCCCAGTTGGCCCGAGTCCAGAAAAGCCAGGCCAACGAAGAGCAGAAGGCCCAGCAGGCCATGGCCATCCAGACCCAGATCATGGGGACCCAAGCGATGCTGCAAACCCTGCGGGCGTCGTTGTTGCAGGCCATGACCGTTTCTGTCGATACCCATGCCTGACATTTTGGTTGTCTGACAGGCCGCCATCGCGAGCAAGCTCGCTCCCACAGGGGGCACAGGATTTCGGCTCCACTGAAGATCCAGTGTGGAGAGCTTGCTCGCGATGAGGCCAGTACAGTCAGCACCCAACCATCAGCCAAACAAAAAGGCCCCAGGGTTCACACCCCAGGGCCTTTTTGCATTTCAGCTGTAGATCAGGCCGCCTTGGCTTCCGGCTGGCTCAGCGAGCGGTTCAGCGCACTGAACAGCGCCTTGAAGCTAGCGGTAGTGATGTTCTCATCGATACCCACGCCATGCACCGCACGCTCGCCGTTGACTCGCAGTTCGATGTACGCCGCCGCCTTGGCATTGGTGCCGGCGCCGATGGCGTGTTCGTTGTAGTCCATGATCTCCACCGGAATCGGCAGGCCGGCCACCAGGGCTTCCAGCGCGCCGTTGCCCTTGCCGCGCCAGTGCAGGTTGGTCTCGCCCTGGCCCTTGCTGGCCACTTCCACTTCTACGGCGCTGTTGCCGTTTTCTTCCTGCAGGCGATGGCTGACCAGTGCGTACGGAGTGTTGGCTTGCAGGTATTCACGCTGCAGCAAGGCGTGGATCTGCTGTGCGGTCATTTCCAGGCCCAGGCGATCGGTTTCGCGCTGTACCACCTGGCTGAACTCGATCTGCATGCGACGCGGCAGGCTGATGCCGTACTCCTGCTCCAGCAGGTAGGCGATACCGCCCTTGCCCGACTGGCTGTTGACGCGAATCACCGCCTCGTAGCTGCGACCGATGTCGGCCGGGTCGATTGGCAGGTATGGCACTTCCCACAGACCGTCCGATTTCTGCTGGGCGAAGCCCTTGCGGATGGCATCCTGGTGCGAGCCGGAGAACGCGGTATGAACCAGGTCGCCAACGTACGGATGACGCGGGTGCACCGGAATCTGGTTGCATTCCTCGACCACTTTGCGCACGCCGTCGATGTCGGAGAAGTCCAGCTCCGGGTTGACGCCCTGGGTGTAGAGGTTCAGCGCCACGGTCACCAGGTCGACGTTACCGGTGCGTTCGCCGTTGCCGAACAGGCAGCCTTCGACACGGTCGGCACCGGCCATCAGGCCCAGCTCGGTGGCGGCCACGCCGGTGCCACGGTCGTTGTGGGTGTGCAGGCTGATGAGCACGCTGTCACGCCGGCTGATGTTGCGGTGGAACCACTCGATCTGGTCGGCGTAGATGTTCGGGGTGGCGACTTCCACGGTAGCGGGCAGGTTGAGGATCACCTTGCGTTCGGGCGTCGGGTTCCAGACTTCGATCACTGCGTCGCAGACTTCCTTGGCGAACTCCAGTTCAGTGGCGCTGAAGGTTTCTGGCGAGTATTCGAACTGCCACTGGGTTTCCGGCTGCTGCGCGGCGTATTTGAGGAACAGCTTGGCCGCGTTCACCGCGATTTCCTTCACGCCTTCCTTATCCTGGTTGAACACGATGCGGCGGAACGACGGGCTGGTGGCGTTGTACAGGTGGACGATGGCTTTTTTCGCGCCGCGCAGGGACTCGAACGTACGGGCGATCAAGTCTTCACGGGCCTGGGTCAGCACCTGGATGGTGGTGTCGTCCGGGATGTGGCCTTCTTCGATGAGGGTGCGCACGAAGTCGAAGTCGGTTTGCGAAGCGGCTGGGAACGATGCTTCGATTTCCTTCACGCCCACCGCAACGAGGGTTTTCCAGAAACGCAGTTTCTTGACCGCGTCCATCGGCTCGATCAGCGACTGGTTGCCGTCGCGCAGGTCGGAGCTGCACCAGATCGGCGCGGCGGTGATGGTCTTCGACGGCCAGGTGCGATCCGGCAGGTTGATGGTCGGGAAGGCGCGGTATTTGGAAGACGGGTCTTTGAGCATGCTCATCAGGGGAATCCTTATTGTCGTGGCCGGGAAAAGGCGGCCTGCCGGTGGTTCGAATGGGGTGGCTTGAGCGCCGGAACGAGGTGCCGCGATTCAGCCCGGCAGTCGTGCGCTGACGAGGCACAGGCTGCGGTGCTGGCGAAGCTGAATGAGGGTGTGAGAGGTTTTCATGCCTTCAACCCTAACCGCGTGAGGAGAGGATCGCAAGCAGTCGGGAAAAATTGAGAGAAGTTTTGCTTTGGGGAGGTTTTGCGAGATTTAATCGCGAGTTTTTCGGAAATTTGTAGTTTTATTGCGTCGATGTTTGTGGCTCGGCAATTCAGGAAGAGGCGGTGCTACTGCCGGCCCCATCGCGAGCAAGCGGCTCCCACAGGGTAGCTCGGTACTTGTGAAAGAGTGCTGTACCTGTGGGAGTAGGTACTTTTAAGAACAGCGCTGTACCTGTGGGAGCCGAGCTTGCTCGCGACGAGGCCAGTAGCCCTGGCACACATCTCAGGGCTGAAACGCACCGATGAAAATCGCCGGATCCACCCGCGCATCGTTCAGGCTGATGTTCCAGTGCATGTGCGGCCCGGTCGCGCGGCCGGTGGCGCCGACCTTGCCCACCACGGTGCCCCGGGCCAGTTGCTGGCCGACCTTCACATCGATCTTTGACATGTGGCAGAACATGCTGATGAAGCCTTGGCCATGGTCGACGAACACGGTGTTGCCATTGAAGAAGTAATTACCGGTGAGGATCACCTTGCCGGCGGCCGGGGTCTTGATCGGCGTGCCGGCGGGCACGGCGAAGTCCAGGCCGGCGTGGGGGTTGCGTTCTTCGCCGTTGAAGAAGCGGCGCACGCCGAACTTGCTCGACAGTGGGCCGTTGACTGGTTTGTCCAGCAACAGGTTGCTGGGGATGTTCGGGCTGAAGCTGCGGTAGGCCTTCAGTTGCACCGCCAGCTCGGCATCGATGCGCTTGAGGTCCGCCGGGTTCGGGTTGACCTGGCGCTTGTTCTTCAGGGTGATGTGTTGCTCGGGGTACTTCTTGTAGCCGACCACGAACGGCTGGGTGCCGCCGCCACTGCTGATCTGTTGCGTGCCGGGCTGCACCGTCAGCGGGATGCCGACAATCGCCAGCCAGTTGTCCTGTTCTTTGACCACCAGCACTGGCTTGCCCTGGTAACTGGCTTTCGGAGCCTTGGCGGCGCTGCCCAGGTCCACCACGGCCACGCCGCCGGGCACCGGTTTGTTCAGCAGGCGGGTGATGTAACTGTCGGCATGGGCGTTGAAGGCCAGGCACAGCAAGAGCAAAGGGGCGAGATATCGCGGCATGAATCAATCCAGTAAAGAAAGGGTGACCGGCGTGAGGTGATTGTCTTCGACCCGTACCAGCAGCTCACCTTCGCCAAGGCGGGCGGTCAGGCGCTGGCCGGTCTGGGTTTGCCCGGCACTGCGGATCGCCTGGCCGCGTTCGTCGAGCAGAATGCTGTAGCCGCGGCCAAGGGTCGCCAGGGGGCTGACGATGTGCAGCGTCTGCATCTGGTTGTGCAACTGCACGCGTCGCGCTTTCAGGCCTTCGCGCATCGCCCGGGGCAGGCGTTCGGCGAGGCTGTCCAGGCGCTGGCGCAGCAACGCCAGGTGCCGGCCCGGATGTTGCCCGGCCAGGCGGGTTTCCAGGCGAATCAAGCGTTCGCGGCGGGTATTGAGGCTGCGCTCGAAGGCCCGGCGCAGGCGCATGTCCAAGTCGTCGAGGCGCTGGGCTTGCTGGCGCAGGCGTTCACCGGGATGGCGCAGGCGCCGGGTGAGGCCTTCGAGGCGCAGTTGATCGCGCATCAGGCGGTCGCGCATGCGCATCACCAATCGACGATGCAGGCTTTCGACCCGGCGCACCAGTTCGCCGGCATCCGGCGCCAGCAGTTCGGCGGCGGCGGACGGGGTCGGGGCGCGCACGTCGGCGACAAAATCGCTGATGGACACGTCGGTTTCATGGCCTACGGCGCTGACGATTGGCGTAACGCAGGCATCCACTGCCCGGGCCACGGCTTCTTCGTTGAAGCACCACAAATCTTCCAGCGAACCGCCGCCCCGGGCCAGGATCAGCGCGTCGAAACCCCGGGCGTCCGCCAGTTTCAGGGCGCGGACGATTTGCGCGGTGGCTTCGCGGCCCTGCACGGCGGTGGGAATCAGGGTCAGGGCGATCTGCGGCGCGCGGCGGCGGAACACGCTGATGATGTCGCGGATCACCGCGCCGGTGGGCGAGCTGATGATGCCGATGCGTTGTGGATGGGCCGGTAGCGGCACCTTGCGTTCGGCACTGAACAGGCCTTCGGCGCTGAGTTTTTCCTTCAGGGCATCGAAGGCCAGGCGCAGGGCGCCATCGCCGGCCGGCTCCACGGTGTCGAGGATCAGTTGATAGTCGCCACGGCCCTCGAACAGTGAGACCTTGCCGCGTACCTTCACCGCCAGCCCGTCTTTCAAGGCCTGGCGAACCCGCGCGGCGTTCTGCCGGAACAACGCGCAACGCACCTGGGCACCGCTGTCCTTGAGGGTGAAGTACACGTGGCCGGAGGCCGGGCGGGCGAGGTTGGAGATTTCGCCCTCGACCCAGATGTTGCTGAACACGTCTTCGAGCAACACCCGCGCACGGCCGTTGAGCTGGCTGACAGTCAGGACCTCACGGTCCAGGCCCAGTCGGGCAAAGGGATCTTTAATCATGGGCGGCATGATAAGGGGATTCGCCAATGGTGTGCAGACAATTAGACCGGGTTGCCCTGCGACATGGAATCTCCCGCAGGGGACCTATGTCGCACTGAAGATCAAATGTGTGCGAGCTTGCTCGCGATAGCGACAGGCCTGTCACCACAAATGCTGGATAAGCCCCCGACCTCTGGCTAAAGTCGCCGCTCTCCTCATCAAGGAAGTGCCGGATGAATCTTCTCCCATGGTTGGGCCAGTGGGCATTTGCCCCCGCGCAATGGCTGGTGATCGGCTCGGCCATTGCCCTGGCCTACATCGTCTTCGGCATTGCCGGGTTCGGCACGGCGCTGGTGGCCGCGCCCATCCTGCTGCTGTTCATGCCCCTGTCGAAAATCGTCCCGCTGCTGGTCTTGTTGGATTTTGTCGCGGCCTTTGGCAACTTGCTGCCATCGCGTCGGGACGTGTCCCGGCCGGAGCTGCTGCGGTTGTTGCCGTGCATGGCGCTGGGCTGCACCCTCGGGGTGATTTTCCTGCTCAACCTCAAGTCCGATCTGTTGTTGCTGCTGATGGGGGTGTTCATCAGTTGCTATGCGATCTACAGCCTGCTGATCAAGACCCGGCCGACACAGTTGTCGGCGCTGTGGGCGGTTCCGATGGGTACGGTGGGCGGGATGTTCGGCGCGTTGTTTGGCAGTGGCGGCTTTTTATATGCCATCTACCTGAACAGTCGCTTGCCCAAGGACCCGGCCCGAGCCACGCAAAGTGCCCTGATCAGTTGCAGCACCGTGGTGCGCCTGAGCTTGTTTATCGTGGCCGGGGTCTATGCCGAGCTACCCTTGTTGGTACTGGCGCTGTGTTTGTTGCCGGCCATGGCGCTGGGGTTGTGGGTAGGGCGTCGCTTGACCATGAAAATGTCGCGAGAAGCATTCGTGCGGCTGGTCACCTGGCTGGTGCTTGCCAGCGGCCTTGCGTTGATCGGGCGCTACCTGAGTGCTTGACCTGGCCTCGCCAGGGCTTAAGCTGCCGGCCTTTGATCAGACCCTGCCAGGGAAACAGCCAGGCCTCGCCATGAACTCGCAAAGCATCATCGTTCCGAAAATTTCCACCCTGCCGGTCCACGAGCCCCGGGCTCGGGCGATCGTGCGCTGGCTGGTGCGCAAGAATATCGTCGAAGAACAACTGACCACCTGCGGGCGCACCGGCAATCGCATGGCCCACGCTATTGCCCCCGGTGCTCGCGAGGTGGTCCTGCATCCCGAAGCCTTGCCGTTCGGTGAAGCGATCAATGGCCTGGAGATCATCACCAAGCGCTGCATCTATACACCGGCCAAGGGCTTTCTCGAAGAAGCCGGTTGCGCCGAGTGCCGCAGGGAAGTCGGCGAAGCGCTGTTCGAAAGCCTGGAAGACTGGATGCCGGCGCGCACCGACAACTTCACTTGCCCTGAATGCGGTCATGAAGACGACATCAATGGCTTCCTGTTCCTGCAGCCCTGCGGGTTTTCCAACCTGGGGTTCATTTTCAACAATTGGCTGGAGGCGGGGTTCAAGCAGGACTTTCTCGATGAATTCGCCGATTGGCTCGATCAGCCGGTGAGTTGGGTGAGGGTGGAGTTGTAGAGAGGTGCACACCCCCCCCCCGTGGCGAGGGAGCTTGCTCCCGCTGGGCTGCGAAGCGGCCCCCTGTTTCCAGCCATGACATCGCAAGGGGACGCTGGCGCGTCCAGCGGGAGCAAGCTCCCTCGCCACGGGGTTCGGTGTATGGCCGGAACGCGGTGATTAGCTCCGTCAATCAGCCCGGCAATAATAGACAGAGTTTTACATTGAGCCAGACAGGGTCCATGAGTATAATGGCGCGCTTCCATTTTCCCGCTCGGGAGCCCCCGCGATGCTGCGTATCAGCCAAGAAGCTCTGACCTTCGACGACATTCTCCTAGTGCCCGGTTATTCCGAAGTACTGCCTAACGAAGTCAGTCTCAAAACCCGTCTCACCCGTGGCATCGAACTGAATATCCCCCTGGTTTCCGCCGCCATGGACACCGTGACCGAAGCCCGTCTGGCCATTGCCATGGCCCAGGAAGGCGGTATCGGTATCATCCACAAGAACATGACCATCGAACAGCAGGCCGCCGAAGTGCGCAAGGTCAAGCGGTTCGAGGCTGGCGTGGTCAAGGATCCGATCACCATCGAGGCTGACGCCACGGTCCGGGATCTGTTCGAACTGACCCGTATGCACAACATCTCCGGCGTTCCGGTGCTGCACGATGGCGACCTGGTCGGCATCGTCACCTCCCGCGACGTGCGTTTCGAGAACCGCCTGGATGCCACCGTCCGCCAAGTGATGACGCCTAAAGAGCGCCTGGTCACGGTCAAGGAAGGCACCAACAAGGACGAAGTCCGCGAGTTGCTGCACAAGCACCGTATCGAGCGCGTGCTGATCGTCGACGACAAATTCGCTCTCAAGGGCATGATGACCGTCAACGACATCGAAAAAGCCAAGGCCTACCCGCTGGCCAGCAAGGACGACCAAGGTCGTCTGCGCGTCGGCGCGGCGGTCGGCACCGGCAAGGACACCGGTGATCGCGTCGCGGCCCTGGTCAGTGCCGGTGTTGACGTGGTGGTGGTCGACACCGCCCACGGCCACTCCAAAGGCGTGATCGACCGCGTTCGCTGGGTCAAGCAGAATTTCCCTGACGTGCAGGTGATCGGTGGCAATATCGCCACTGGCGCTGCGGCCAAGGCCTTGGCCGAAGCTGGCGCCGACGCGGTCAAGGTCGGTATCGGCCCTGGCTCGATCTGCACCACCCGTATCGTTGCCGGTGTCGGCGTGCCGCAGATCAGCGCCATCGCCAACGTCGCCGCCGCCCTTGAAGGCACGGGCGTGCCGTTGATCGCCGACGGCGGTATCCGCTTCTCCGGTGACCTGTCCAAGGCCATCGTCGCCGGTGCCTCCTGCGTGATGATGGGGTCGATGTTTGCCGGTACCGAAGAAGCACCGGGCGAGATCGAACTGTTCCAGGGCCGTAGCTACAAGGCTTATCGCGGCATGGGTTCGCTGGGTGCCATGTCCCAGGCCCAGGGCTCTTCCGACCGTTACTTCCAGGACTCCTCCGCGGGTGCCGAGAAGCTGGTACCGGAAGGCATCGAAGGTCGCGTGCCATACAAAGGCACCCTGAGCGCCATCATCCATCAACTGATGGGCGGCCTGCGTTCCTCCATGGGCTACACCGGCAGCGCCAACATCGAAGAGATGCGCACCAAGCCGGAATTTGTGCGTATCACCGGCGCGGGCATGGCCGAGTCCCATGTCCACGACGTGCAGATCACCAAGGAAGCGCCGAACTACCGCGTAGGTTAAGGCTTCCAGCAAAACGTTAATCACCGGGGCTGTTCATTCAGCCCCGAGTTGTTTCTGATTCACTACATGAGAATGAGTCATGGCCCTCGACATTCACGCTCACCGCATCCTGATCCTCGACTTCGGTTCCCAGTACACCCAGCTGATCGCCCGCCGCGTGCGTGAGATCGGTGTGTACTGCGAATTGCATCCGTTCGACATGGATGACGAAGCGATTCGCGAATTCGCGCCTAAAGGCGTGATTCTCGCCGGCGGCCCCGAGTCCGTGCACGAAGCCGACAGCCCGCGCTGCCCGCAAGCCGTGTTCGACCTGGGCGTACCGGTCTTTGGTATCTGCTACGGCATGCAGACCATGGCCGAACAGCTGGGCGGCAAGGTAGAAGGCTCCGACCTGCGTGAGTTCGGATATGCCCGCGTTGACGTCGTCGGCAAGAGCCGCCTGCTGGACGGCATCGAAGACCACGTCGACGCTGACGGCCTGTTCGGCCTGGACGTGTGGATGAGCCACGGTGACAAAGTCACCAAGATGCCGGAAGACTTCCACATCCTGGCCAGCACCCCGAGCTGCCCGATTGCCGGCATGTTCAACGATGATCGCCGTTACTACGGCGTGCAGTTCCACCCTGAAGTGACCCACACCAAGCAGGGCGGCCGCATCCTGTCGCGCTTCATCCTCGACATCTGCGGTTGCGAAGCCCTGTGGACCCCGTCGAAAATCGCTGAAGACGCCATCGCCCAGGTGCGCGCCCAGGTCGGTACCGATAACGTGCTGCTGGGCCTGTCCGGCGGTGTGGACTCCTCGGTGGTCGCTGCGCTGCTGCACAAGGCCATCGGCGATCAGCTGACCTGCGTTTTCGTCGACAACGGCCTGCTGCGCTTGCATGAAGGCGAGCAAGTGATGGCCATGTTCGCCGAGAACATGGGCGTCAAGGTGATCCGCGCCAACGCCGAAGAGCAGTTCCTGAACAACCTGGCCGGCGAGTCCGACCCGGAGAAGAAGCGCAAGATCATCGGCCGTACCTTCATCGACGTGTTCGATGCCGAATCCTGCAAGCTGGACAACATCAAGTACCTGGCCCAGGGCACCATCTATCCCGACGTGATCGAGTCGGCCGGCGCCAAGAGCGGCAAGGCCCACGTGATCAAGTCCCACCACAACGTCGGTGGCCTGCCGGAGGAAATGAACCTCAAGCTGGTCGAGCCGCTGCGCGAACTGTTCAAGGACGAGGTTCGTCGCCTCGGCCTGGAGCTGGGCCTGCCCTACGACATGGTCTACCGCCACCCATTCCCGGGCCCAGGCCTGGGCGTGCGGATCCTCGGTGAAGTGAAGAAGGAATACGCCGACCTGCTGCGTCGCGCCGACCACATCTTCATCGAAGAACTGCGCAAGGCCGACTGGTACCACAAGGTCAGCCAGGCGTTCGTGGTGTTCCAACCGGTGAAATCGGTAGGCGTGGTCGGCGATGGCCGTCGTTACGCCTGGGTCGTAGCCCTGCGTGCCGTGGAAACCATCGACTTCATGACCGCTCGCTGGGCACACCTGCCATACGAGCTGCTGGAAACCGTTTCCGGGCGCATCATCAACGAAATCGAAGGCATCTCCCGCGTCACGTATGACGTGTCGAGCAAGCCGCCGGCGACGATTGAGTGGGAATGAGCCAAGCCTGAATATCGGGACCGCTGAAGGCCGTTATTGGCTCCTGCACCTGCATTGAAAAAAGCCCTGTGGATAACTTTCACAGGGCTTTTTTCATTTTTGTGGCCAATTCCAAGCTCCATCAAGCCTCCAGCCGCAATGGCACAGCGTTGCAGAGTCGAGACGGCATGTCCGTGACCTTGTTGCCCGAGTGCCACTGTGAGAAAGAGTGTTGGTTGTCATTTGACAACTTTGCGGGTCATGCGAATACTCATGCCACGGGTGATGCTGAGGAGTTGAACAATGGAATTTGCCTTTATCTTGAAATATCAGCTTGCTGATGAAGCCCCGGATGAACTGGTCGAGCGGTTGGGTAACGCCGGCTGCGATGATGCCTTGGTAGGCATTGGTCAGCCGGGGCGGCTGGCGCTTGAGTTCGCTCGCGAGGCTCCTGATGCGGTTCAGGCCGTGCTGAGCGCCCTGGGCGACGTCCGCCGTGCGGTGCCGTCGGCCAAGCTGATCGAGGTTGCTCCTGACTTGGTCGGGCTAACCGACGTAGCCGAGATCGTAGGCGTATCTCGGCAGAACATGCGCAAGCTGATGTTGGCTCATCCGAGCAGCTTCCCAACGCCCGTGCATGAGGGGAGTGCATCTATCTGGCATTTGGCAGACGTGCTGACCTGGCTGCAGGCCAAGGGCAGCTATTCGCTTGCCAGGAACGTGTTGGATGTGGCTCGCGTGGCCTTGCAGGTCAACGTTGCGAAAGAACGGCGACGGTTACCTGGCATGGCTTCCAAAGAGTTGGATGCTTTGGTTGGGTGACGGCCGTGTTCAGCCTTTCCTCAGTTTGGCGAGCCGGTTGTCAGGAGTAATCGTTTTTGTGCGCGGCTCTTATTATCTAATCGTTTTTTTACAACCTTAACCGTTAGCTGACAGGAACAGGTGCACGACATCATTTCTGGAATGGTTGTGCTGCAACAGGTCGGGGTATGGGCCGAAATCGTTGATGCCGTTTCGCGGGCGTTCGAGGAGGACGGCGGAGCAGGTGCTGCTGTGATTGATCGATATTGCCTGGGAAAGCCCGTCGACCGTTGAAGCCCTCTGCCTGTTGCGGCGAAGCCACCTGCGGGGGGGCATGCCCGAGTAGTGTCTATACTCACGGGCGTCCAGTTACGGCGACACACATGCCGCAATAAGGAGCCCGCCATGAACGACACCCAAAGACTCGCCGCCTTGCGCATTGTTTTGATCGTCGTTGGCCTGATCGCCATCTTCGCGATCGGGCCGCTGATGCTCCTGTGGCCGTCCGGCTGGGCGTGGCACAGCGGCCATTCCCAGTACCCGCTGATGATCGTCGGCATCTACGCGACACTCGGTGTGTTCTTGCTGATGGCGTCGCGCGATCCGATGAAACATTTGAGCCTGATCTGGTTCACCGTGTGGTCGAGCGTCGTGCACGGCGCGATCATGGCCGTGCAGTCCTTCGGCGTCGATATGGACGGGACAAGCCACGTTGGCCATCTGCTGGGCGATGTGCCCGCGTTGTTCATCGTTGCGGCGGCGTTGGCCTTTTTCACGCCGCGGCGCAGCAATACGTAACCCGCGAATGGACTGATCCTGCCGAAAAGGCTTGCTTCGATGTGCACAAAGAATGCCCTGTGGATAACTTTCCCCAGGGCATTTTCATTTTGTTTTTTTCATTTTCGCTGGCCTTACTGTTTCTCATCCGCGGGTGTATCGTATTCGCCTTTTGCGGATCCACCGGTTCGCGCAGATTCAATAGGTGGTTGTGTTCATGTCCTTTACCCGTCGCCAAATACTCGGTGGCCTGGCCGGTCTTGTTGTCGTTGGTGTGGGTGCAGGCGGTGCGTCGCGGTATTGGCTGGGCAAGCGCGCCGATGCCGAGGCTGGTCACGACTATGAACTGATCGCCGCACCGCTGGACGTGGAGCTGGTGGCCGGGCACAAGACCCAGGCTTGGGCTTTCGGTCCGTCGGCCCCGGGTACGGAGCTGCGGGTGCGCCAGGGCGAGTGGTTGCGGGTGCGCTTCATCAATCACCTGCCGGTCGCCACCACCATTCACTGGCACGGTATTCGTTTGCCGCTGGAGATGGACGGCGTGCCGTATGTCTCGCAACTGCCGGTGCTGCCGGGCGAGTATTTCGACTACAAATTCCGCGTGCCGGACGCCGGCAGTTACTGGTATCACCCCCACGTCAACAGCAGCGAAGAGCTCGGGCGTGGGCTGGTGGGACCATTGATCATCGAAGAGCGTGAGCCGACTGGCTTCAAGTATGAACAGACCCTGAGCCTCAAGAGCTGGCATGTGGATGAGCAAGGCCAGTTCGTGGAGTTCAGCATTCCCCGTGAGGCGGCGCGTGGCGGCACGGCCGGGCGGTTGGCGACCATCAACGGTGTGCCGCAGGCGGTGATCGACCTGCCGGCCGGGCAGATCACCCGGGTGCGCTTGCTCAACCTCGACAACACCCTGACTTACCGTATCAACATCCCAGGCGTTGAAGCGCAGATCTATGCGCTGGACGGCAACCCCATCGAACCGCGCCCGTTGGGCAAGGAATACTGGCTGGGCCCGGGCATGCGCATTTGCCTGGCGATCAAGGCGCCGCCGGCCGGGGAAGAGCTGTCGTTGCGCAATGGCCCGGTTCGCTTGGGGACGCTGCGCTCGGTGGCCAACACGGATGCGCCGGGCCAATGGCCGCCGGCCCTGCCGCCCAACCCGGTGTCCGAGCCGGACCTGGCCAATGCCGAGAAACTCAACTTCAATTTCGAATGGGTCGGTTCGGTGTCGGTCAACGTCGACAACGGCAAGCCGCCGAGCCTGTGGCAAATCAACGGCAAGGCCTGGGACATCACCGACAAGACCTGCGCCGATCGGCCGATCGCCACGCTGAAGAAAGGCCAGAGCTACATTTTCGAATTGAAGAACATGACCCAGTACCAGCATCCGATCCATTTGCACGGCATGAGCTTCAAGGTGATCGCGTCGAACCGGCACAAGGTCGTGCCGTATTTCACTGACACTTACTTGCTGGGCAAGAACGAACGGGCGCAGGTGGCGCTGGTGGCGGATAATCCAGGCGTGTGGATGTTCCACTGCCATGTGATCGACCACATGGAAACCGGCCTGATGGCCGCCATCGAGGTGGCTTGATGCGCCAGATTCGCCCTGCCCGGATCATCGACCGCAGCCGTGACCAGGACTTCATGCGCGAAGCCCTGGCCCTTGCCGCACAAGGCGCCGCCCTGGGCGAAGTGCCCGTGGGCGCGGTGCTGGTGCAGGACGGTGAGATCATCGGACGCGGTTTCAACTGCCCAATCAGTGGCCACGACCCCAGTGCCCACGCGGAAATGGTCGCCATCCGCGCCGCCGCCCAGGCGGTGAGCAACTATCGCCTGCCCGGCAGCACCCTCTATGTGACGCTGGAGCCCTGCAGCATGTGTGCTGGCCTCATCGTCCATTCGCGCATCGCCCGGGTCGTCTACGGCGCCCTGGAGCCCAAGGCTGGCATCGTGCAGAGTCAGGGGCAGTTCTTCAGCCAGGGTTTCCTGAACCATCGGGTGATGTATGAAGGGGGCGTGCTGGCCGAGGAGTGCAGCGCGGTGTTGAGCGAGTTCTTCAAGGCCCGAAGAGCCAAATCGCAAGATTGAACACACAACCCCGTGGCGAGGGAGCTTGCTCCCGCTGGGGCGCGCAGCGGCCCTAGAACCCGGCGACGCGGTGGATCAGCTTGATTGAGTGAGTTTGAGAGGGGGCTGCTGCGCAGCCCAGCGGGAGCAAGCTCCCTCGCCACAAAAGCCTAAAAGCCTAAAAGCCTAAAAGCTCAAAAGCACAAAAGC
>NZ_JBAMDJ010000035.1:0-65579 GCF_036961705.1 Pseudomonas sp. 3JA | reverse complement strand
CAAGACCCGCCTGGAGCGCCTGGGTTTCTTCAAGGAAGTCAACGTCGAGACCCCGGCAGTGCCCGGTGTCGATGACCAGGTGGATGTGAACTACAGCGTCGAAGAGCAGGCTTCCGGCTCGATCACTGCCAGCGTCGGTTTTGCCCAGAGTGCCGGTCTGATCCTCGGTGGTTCGATCACCCAGAACAACTTCCTGGGTACCGGTAACAAGGTCAGCATCGGCTTGACTCGCAGTGAGTACCAGACCCGCTACAACTTCGGTTACGTGGACCCCTACTGGACCGCTGACGGCGTGAGCCTGGGCTATAACGCCTTCTACCGTACCACCGACTATGACGAGCTCGATTCCGATGTCTCCAGCTATGCAGTAGACAGCTTGGGTGCCGGCGTCAACGTGGGTTATCCAATCAGCGAGACTTCGCGGCTTACATTCGGTCTCACCGCCCAGCAGGACGAGATCAGCACTGGCCGCTATACCGTTGACGAGATCTTCGATTTCGTCGAGAAAGAAGGCGACAAGTACCTGAACTTCAAGGCGTCTGCCGGTTGGTCCGAGTCGACCCTGAACAAGGGCGTGCTGGCGACCCGTGGTCATTCCCAGAGCCTGGTCCTGGAAACGACTGTGCCGGGTAGTGACCTGTCGTTCTTCAAGCTCGACTATCGTGGCCAACTGTTCCAGCCGTTGACCGACAACTACACCATGCGCCTGCACACCGAACTGGGTTATGGCGACGGCTACGGTTCGACCGATGGCCTGCCGTTCTACGAGAACTACTACGCCGGTGGTTTCAACTCGGTGCGTGGCTTCAAGGACAGTACGCTCGGGCCGCGCAGTACGCCGAGCCGGGGAGCGAGTGTCACGGGTAACACTGGTACAATCCGTGATCCGGACCAGGATCCGCTGCCATTCGGCGGTAACGTCCTCCTCCAGGGGGGCGTGGAGTTGCTTTTCCCAATGCCGTTCGTCAAGGATCAACGCTCGCTGCGCACTTCGGTATTCTGGGACGTCGGTAACGTATTCGACTCCACATGCGAAGACACCACTACTTCTAACGGGGGCAACTCCAATACGGAGTGCAACGACATCAGCCTGAGCAACCTGGCCAGTTCCGTCGGCGTGGGCGTGACCTGGGTCACCGCGCTGGGCCCCTTGAGCTTCGCATTGGCGATGCCGATCAAGAAACCGGATGACGCTGAAACCCAAGTGTTCCAATTCTCCCTCGGCCAGACGTTCTAAGCGCCTGACCCAAGATAACGACAATGGATTTTGTAGGAGTACATCGTGCGTAAGTTGACTCAATTGGTTCTCCTGGCCACCGTGCTGGTCGCCGGTCCGGCTTTTGCCGACATGAAGATTGCCGTGCTGAATTATCAGATGGCCCTGCTGGAATCCGACGCAGCGAAGAAATACGCCGTGGATGCGGAGAAGAAATTCGGTCCGCAACTGACCAAGCTCAAGGGCCTGGAAAGCAGCGCCAAGGGCATTCAGGATCGTCTGGTAGCCGGTGGCGACAAGATGGCCCAGGGCGAGCGTGAGCGTCTGGAGCTTGAATTCAAGCAAAAGGCCCGTGACTTCCAGTTCCAGTCCAAGGAGCTGAACGAAGCGAAAGCTGTTGCCGACCGCGAAATGCTCAAGCAACTCAAGCCGAAACTCGACAGCGCCGTGGAAGAAGTCATCAAGAAAGGTGGTTTTGACCTGGTGTTCGAGCGTGGCGCAGTGATCGATGTCAAGCCTCAATACGACATCACGCGCCAGGTAATCGAGCGCATGAATCAGCTGAAGTAATCCATGACAGCGACTATCAAGCTCGGCCAGTTGGCCGAGTTCCTCGGCGCCACCCTGCGTGGCGACCCGGAGAAGGCAATTACTGGGCTAGCCACTTTGCAAGAGGCTGGCCCAGCTCAGTTGAGCTTTCTGGCAAATCCTCAGTATCGCAAGTATCTGGCCGATAGCCGGGCCGCCGCGCTGTTGCTCAAGGCCGCTGATGCCGAAGGGTTTGCCGGCGATGCCCTGATCGTGCCCGATCCGTACCTGGCGTATGCGCGAATTTCCCACCTGTTCGATCCCAAGCCCAAGTCGGCTGCTGGTGTTCATCCCAGCGCGGTGATCGCGGCGGATGCCGTGGTCGACCCCACGGCCAGCGTCGGTCCGTTCGTGGTCATCGAAAGCGCGGCCCGCATTGGTGCGGGTGTCACGCTGGGTGCCCATTGTGTCATTGGCGCACGCAGCGAGATCGGTGAAGGTGGCTGGCTGGCCCCACGGGTCACCCTGTACCACGATGTCCGCATCGGCAAGCGCGTGGTGATTCAATCCGGCGCGGTGTTGGGCGGCGAAGGCTTCGGTTTCGCCAACGAGAAAGGCATCTGGCAGAAGATCGCCCAGATCGGTGGCGTCACCATTGGCGATGACGTGGAGATCGGCGTCAACACCGCGATCGACCGCGGCGCCCTGGCCGATACGGTCATCGGCAATGGCGTCAAGCTCGACAACCAGATCCAGATAGCCCACAACGTCCAGGTCGGTGATCACACCGCCATGGCCGCCTGCGTGGGCATCTCCGGCAGCACCAAGATCGGCAAGCATTGCATGCTCGCCGGTGGCGTGGGGCTGGTGGGCCATATCGATATCTGTGACAACGTGTTCCTGACCGGGATGACCATGGTGACCCACTCGATTACCGAACCGGGTGCCTATTCTTCCGGTACGGCCATGCAGCCGGCAGCCGAATGGCGCAAGAGCGCGGCGCGTATCCGCCAGCTCGACGACATCGCGCGGCGCCTCAAGCAGGTGGAAAAGCGTGTAGGGGACGTGACCCCTGGCGGTAATGCTTCATCAGATGGCTGATACCATTTCCATATCAAGTGTGCACAGCCGTTAGGGCATCTTGATTTGCTAGCGGAGTGCGCGTCACTCGTGCGCTCCCAATCTTTACATAGGCTTCCCCCCGAAATGATGGACATCAACGAGATTCGCGAATACCTGCCTCACCGTTACCCGTTCCTGCTGGTGGATCGGGTGGTGGACCTGGACGTTGAAGGCAAGCGCATTCGCGCCTATAAGAATGTCAGCATCAACGAGCCGTTCTTCAATGGTCACTTCCCCGCGCATCCAATCATGCCGGGCGTATTGATCATCGAGGCGATGGCTCAGGCTGCCGGGATCCTTGGTTTTAAAATGCTCGACGTAAAGCCTGCCGACGGCACGCTCTATTACTTCGTCGGCTCTGACAAGCTGCGCTTCCGCCAGCCGGTCACCCCGGGTGATCAGTTGATCCTCGAAGCCAAGTTCATCAGTTGCAAGCGCCAGATCTGGAAATTCGAATGCCAGGCTTCGGTCGACGGCAAGCCAGTCTGCTCCGCTGAAATCATCTGTGCGGAACGCAAGCTATGAGTTTGATTGACCCTCGCGCAATCATCGATCCGACGGCCGTTTTGGCCGCCGATGTCGAGGTCGGCCCGTGGTCGATTGTCGGCGCAGGTGTGGAAATTGGCGAGGGTACGGTGATCGGTTCCCACGTAATTCTCAAGGGACCGACCCGGATTGGTCGGCACAATCGCATCTACCAGTTTTCTTCGGTAGGCGAGGACACGCCCGATCTCAAGTACAAAGGTGAAGAAACCCGTCTGGTCATCGGCGATCACAACGTGATCCGCGAAGGTGTGACGATTCACCGTGGCACCGTTCAGGATCGTTCCGAAACGACCCTGGGCGACCATAACCTGATCATGGCCTATGCGCACATCGGCCATGACAGCGTGATTGGCAACCATTGCATCCTGGTCAACAACACCGCCCTGGCCGGCCATGTGCACGTGGACGATTGGGCGATCCTGTCCGGGTTCACCCTGGTGCACCAGTATTGCCATATCGGCGCCCACAGTTTCTCTGGCATGGGCACTGCCATCGGCAAGGACGTCCCGGCCTATGTCACGGTGTTCGGCAACCCGGCCGAAGCCCGCAGCATGAACTTCGAAGGCATGCGTCGGCGTGGTTTCAGCGAAGAGGCGATCACGGCACTGCGTCGCGCCTACAAGGTCGTGTATCGCCAGGGCTTGACGGTCGAACAGGCACTCGCCGAACTGGCCGAGGCTTCAGCGCAACACCCGGAAGTGGCGATCTTCCGCGATTCCATACAGTCTTCGACCCGCGGCATCACTCGCTGACCATGGCTAATTTGCGTATTGCACTGGTGGCGGGAGAGGCTTCCGGTGACATTCTGGGCGCCGGTCTGATGCGCGCGCTCAAGGCGCAGCATCCCGCTGTCGAATTCATTGGTGTTGGTGGGCCGTTGATGGAGGCCGAGGGGCTGACGTCCTATTTTCCGATGGAACGCCTGTCGGTGATGGGCCTGGTGGAAGTACTCGGTCGCCTGCGTGAGCTGCTGGCCCGGCGCAAGAAGCTGATCCAGACCCTGATCGATGAAAAACCGGATGTGTTCATCGGCATCGATGCGCCGGATTTCACCCTCAATATCGAACTCAAGCTACGTCAGGCCGGTATCAAGACCGTGCATTACGTCAGTCCATCGGTCTGGGCCTGGCGGCAGAAGCGGGTGCTGAAGATTCGCGAAGGTTGCGACCTGATGCTGACGCTGCTGCCGTTCGAAGCCCGGTTCTATGAAGAGAAGGGCGTGCCGGTTCGATTTGTCGGGCACACCCTGGCCGATACCATTCCCCTGCAAGCCGACCGCGATGCGGCCCGCCAGGCGTTGGGCCTGCCCGAGGGCCCCTTGGTGGCCTTGATGCCCGGCAGCCGGGGCGGCGAAGTGAGTCGCCTGGGTGGGCTGTTTTTCGACGCCGCCGAGCGCCTTCGGGCGCTGCGTCCCGGTGTACGTTTTGTCCTGCCGTGTGCCAGTGCGCAGCGTCGCGCGCAGTTGGAGGCGTTGCTGGTTGGTCGCGATTTGCCGGTGACGCTGCTCGACGGTCGTTCCCACGAAGCGTTGGCGGCCTGCGATGCCGTGTTGATTGCCTCCGGCACTGCTACCCTTGAAGCGCTGCTGTATAAACGCCCGATGGTGGTCGCCTATCGCCTGGCTCCGCTGACGTTCTGGATTCTCAAGCGCATGGTCAAGAGCCCTTACGTGTCCTTGCCGAACCTGTTGGCCCAGCGCTTGTTGGTGCCGGAGCTGTTGCAGGACGAGGCGACCGCCGAGGCGCTGGCCACCACGCTGTCGCCCTTGATCGACGGCGGCGAGGAGCAGACCCGAGGCTTTGACGAAATCCACCGTACCTTGCGTCGTGATGCTTCCAACCAGGCGGCTGACGCGGTACTGACCCTGATTGGCGCAAAACCATGAGCAACTCAAAGCTACAGATGGGCCTGGACTTCAACCTGGTCGCCGAAGTGGAAGAACTGGTGGCAGGTGTCGATGAAGTGGGGCGTGGCCCGTTGTGCGGCGCGGTGGTGACGGCGGCGGTGATTCTCGACCCGAAGCGGCCGATCCTGGGCCTCAACGATTCGAAGAAACTCACTGAAGCCCGTCGCGAAAAGCTCTATGACGAGATCTGCGAGAAAGCCCTGAGCTGGTGCATCGCCCGGGCCGAAGTGGAAGAAATCGATGAACTCAATATCCTGCACGCCACCATGCTTGCCATGCAGCGTGCCGTGCAGGGCCTGCACATCACGCCGAAACTGGCGATGATCGATGGTAATCGCTGCCCGAAACTGTCGATGCGCGCCGAAGCGGTGATCCAGGGCGACGCCAAGGTGCCGGCCATCGCGGCGGCCTCGATCCTGGCGAAGGTCAGTCGCGACCGGGAAATGGCCGCTTTCGAATTGATTTACCCGGGTTATGGCATCGGCGGCCACAAGGGTTACCCGACCCCCGTTCATCTGGAAGCCCTGGCGCGCCTTGGGCCGACGCCCATCCATCGGCGTTCGTTCGCCCCGGTGCGGTTGGCTTATGAAGCCCGTGAAGGGGTGATCGAAATCGAGAGATTCACCTGATCATTGTGGCGAGGGAGCTTGCTCCCGCTTGGGTGCGAAGCGCCCATAAGAAGGGGGGCTGCTGCGCAGCCCAGCGGGAGCAAGCTCCCTCGCCACGGATTCAATCACTTCAATGAGCGGTATGGGTTGCAGGCTGATGTTTTACCCAAGGCCCGGTACAATCCGGGCCTTGTTGTTTTCATGACTTAACGCAGGATCACTATGCCGGCTTCATTCGTTCATCTACGCCTGCACACTGAATACTCCCTGGTCGACGGCCTGGTGCGGATCAAGCCATTGGTCAAGACCCTGGTGGGCATGAACATGCCTGCCGTAGCGGTCACCGACCAGAACAACATGTGTTCGCTGGTCAAGTTCTACAAGGCCGCCATGGGCGCCGGGATCAAGCCGATCTGCGGTGCCGACCTGTGGCTGTCGAACAAGGACCCGGACGCACCGTTGAGTCGCATCAGCCTGCTGGTGATGAATGCCGTGGGCTATCGCAACCTCACCGAGCTGATCTCTCGCGGCTTTATCGACGGCCAGCGCAATGGCTCGATCATCATCGAGCGCGAGTGGGTGGCTGAAGCCAGCGAAGGGCTGATCATGCTGTCGGCGGCCAAGGAGGGTGAGATCGGCCTGGCCCTGCTCAGTGGCAACGCCGAAGAGGCCGAGGTCCTGGCGCGCGACTGGATGGCGGTGTTTCCCGATCGCTTCTACATCGAAGTGCAGCGCACCAATCGCCCCAACGACGAAGAACACCTGCACGCCGCCGTGGCCCTGGCCGACAAGATAGGCGCGCCACTGGTGGCGACCAACGACGTGCGCTTCATCAAGCAGGAAGATTTCGAGGCCCACGAAACCCGTGTCTGCATTGGTGAGGGCCGCGCCCTTGATGATCCGCGCCGTCCAAAGAACTACAGCGACCAGCAATACCTCAAAAGCGCCGAGGAAATGGCCGAGTTGTTCAGCGACCTGCCGGAGGCGCTGGAAAACACCGTCGAGATCGCCAAGCGCTGCAACATCGAAGTGAAGCTGGGCAAGCACTTCCTGCCCAACTTCCCGATCCCCGATGGCATGACCATCGACGAGTATTTCCGCAAGGTGTCCTTCGATGGTCTTGAGGAGCGCCTCAGCGTCCTGCTGCCCAAGGACACCACCGAAGATTACGAAGCCAAGCGCCAGGTCTATGTCGATCGGTTGAATTTCGAGCTGGATATCATCATCCAGATGGGCTTTCCCGGTTACTTCCTGATCGTGATGGACTTTATCCAGTGGGCCAAGAACAACGGCGTGCCGGTGGGTCCTGGCCGTGGGTCGGGTGCCGGGTCGTTGGTGGCCTATGTGCAGAAGATTACCGACCTCGATCCGCTGGAATATGACCTGCTGTTCGAACGTTTCCTCAACCCGGAACGGGTCTCCATGCCCGACTTCGACGTCGACTTCTGCATGGACGGTCGCGACCGGGTGATCGACTACGTGGCCGAGAAGTACGGTCGCAACGCCGTGAGCCAGATCATCACCTTTGGTTCCATGGCCGCCAAGGCTGTGGTGCGCGATGTGGCGCGGGTACAGGGCAAGTCCTACGGCCTGGCGGATCGTCTGTCGAAGATGATTCCGTTCGAAGTCGGCATGACGCTGGAAAAAGCCTACGAGCAGGAAGAAATCCTGCGGGACTTCATCAAGGTCGATGAAGAAGCCGCGGAAATCTGGGAGATGGCCCGCAAGCTCGAAGGCGTGGTGCGTAACGTTGGCAAGCACGCCGGTGGCGTGGTCATCGCGCCGACCAAACTGACCGACTTCTCGCCGATCTATTGCGATGAAGAAGGCGACGGCCTGGTGACCCAGTTCGACAAGGACGACGTCGAGGCGGCTGGCCTGGTGAAGTTCGACTTCCTCGGCCTGCGCACCCTGACCATCATCGACTGGGCGCTGAAAACCATCAACCGTGACCGGGCCAAGGTCGGCGAAGAACCGCTGGACATTGCCTTCATCCCGCTCGATGACAAGCCGACCTACAACCTGCTGCAAAAAGCCGAAACCACAGCGGTGTTCCAGCTTGAATCCCGGGGCATGAAAGAGCTGATCAAAAAGCTCAAGCCCGACTGCCTGGAAGACCTGATCGCACTGGTGGCCCTGTTCCGTCCGGGCCCGCTGCAATCGGGCATGGTGGATGACTTCATCAACCGTAAGCACGGTCGCGCCGAGCTGGCGTACCCACACTCGGACTATCAGTACGAAGGCTTGAAACCGGTGCTGGCACCGACCTACGGCATCATCCTGTACCAGGAACAGGTGATGCAGATTGCCCAGGTCATGGCCGGTTATACCCTCGGCGGCGCGGACATGCTGCGTCGGGCGATGGGTAAGAAAAAGCCCGAGGAAATGGCCAAGCAACGCGGCGGTTTCATTGACGGGTGCGCCACCAACGGTATCGACCCTGACCTGGCCGGTAACATTTTCGACCTGGTGGAAAAGTTCGCCGGCTACGGCTTCAACAAATCCCACTCCGCCGCCTATGGCCTGGTGTCGTACCAGACCGCGTGGCTGAAGGCGCACTACCCGGCACCATTCATGGCCGCGGTGCTGTCGGCGGATATGCACAACACCGACAAGGTCGTGACCTTGATCGAAGAAGTGCGGACCATGAAGCTGCGCCTCGACGCACCGGACGTGAACGCTTCGGAGTTCAAGTTCACGGTGAACGACGAAGGCCGCATCATTTACGGCCTGGGCGCGATCAAGGGTGTGGGCGAGGGGCCGGTGGAAGCCATCACCGAAGCGCGCCAGGACGGGCCGTTCAAGGATCTGTTCGACTTCTGCGCCCGGGTTGACCTCAAGCGCATCAACAAGCGCACCCTCGACGGCTTGATCCGCAGTGGCGCCCTGGACCGCCTGGGGCCTTATTTCCAGGATGAGCCCAAGGCCTACCAGGCCAACATCGACCGCAACCGCGCGGTGTTGCTGGCGGCAATGGAGGAGGCGATCAAGGCCGCCGAACAGACTGCCCGCACCCATGACAGCGGCCATGCCGACCTGTTTGGCGGGCTGTTCGTCGAAGAAGACGCCGATGTCTACGGCAACCATCGCAAGGCCAAGGAGCTGACCCTCAAGGAACGCCTCAAGGGTGAGAAAGACACCCTGGGCCTGTACCTCACCGGGCACCCGATCGACGAATACGAAGGCGAGATCCGCCGCTTCGCCCGTCAGCGCATCATCGACCTCAAGCCGGCGCGCGATACGCAAACCGTCGCCGGCATGATCATCGCCCTGCGGGTGATGAAGAACAAAAAGGGCGACAAGATGGGTTTCATCACCCTCGACGACCGCTCCGGGCGCATCGAGGCGTCACTTTTCGCCGATGCGTTCCATTCGGCGCAGTCGCTGTTGCAGACCGACGCGATGGTGGTGGTGGAAGGCGAGGTCAGCAACGATGACTTTTCCGGTGGCCTGCGGCTGCGGGTCAAGCGGGTGATGAGCATGGAAGACGCCCGTACCAACCTGGCTGAAAGCCTGCGCCTGAAGTTGCAGACCCAGGATCTCAAGGGCGATCAGCTACGCTGGTTGGGCGAATTGTTCAAGCGCCATCGCGGTGCTTGTCCGATCACCATGGAGTACGTACGCCCCGATGCCAAGGCTGTGTTGCAGTTCGGCGAAGGCTGGCGGATCGATCCGGCGGATGCGTTGATTCAAGCCTTGCGTGACCAGTTCGGCAAAGACAACGTCTTCCTCCAATACCGTTGACGGCCAGGGGCCATTCTTGAAACCGGAATACCCCTGATCTCGACCCGAATTTTTAATCTCGACCTGAACGCGCCTCTCCCTTAAGGTAGGCGCGAATAGACAACCGGCCGGCCCAAGCTCTCTTGGACGTCGACCCAAGACGGACGCCTATGAACCCGAATTTTCTAGATTTCGAACAGCCGATCGCCGACCTGCAAGCCAAGATCGAAGAGTTGCGCTTGGTCGGTAATGACAATTCGCTGAATATCGGCGATGAAATCTCTCGTCTGCAGGACAAAAGCCGCACGCTGACCGAAGACATCTTCGGCAAGCTGACCAGCTGGCAGATCGCTCGCCTGGCGCGTCACCCGCGTCGTCCCTATACCCTGGACTACATCGAGCACATCTTCACCGAGTTCGATGAGCTGCATGGCGACCGTCACTTCTCCGACGACGCCGCGATCGTCGGCGGTGTCGCCCGTCTGGAAGACCAGCCAGTGATGGTGATCGGCCATCAGAAAGGCCGCGAAGTGCGCGAGAAAGTACGTCGCAACTTCGGCATGCCGCGTCCGGAAGGCTACCGCAAGGCCTGCCGCCTGATGGAAATGGCCGAGCGCTTCAAGATGCCGATCCTGACCTTCATCGACACGCCGGGTGCCTACCCGGGCATCGACGCCGAAGAGCGCAACCAGAGCGAAGCAATTGCCTGGAACCTGCGCGTCATGGCGCGCCTGAAAACCCCGATCATCGCCACCGTGATTGGCGAAGGCGGTTCCGGCGGTGCGTTGGCCATCGGCGTCTGCGACCAGTTGAACATGCTGCAATATTCCACTTATGCGGTGATCTCGCCGGAAGGTTGCGCCTCGATCCTGTGGAAAACCGCCGAGAAGGCGCCGGATGCCGCCGAGGCCATGGGCATTACCGCCGAGCGTCTAAAAGGCCTGGGTATCGTCGATAAAGTGATCAGCGAGCCAGTCGGCGGCGCTCACCGCGATCCGGCTGCAGCGGCGGCACTGATCCGCGCCGAGCTGAGCTCGCAACTGTCGATGCTCAAGAAGTTCGACAACGAAGCGCTGCTGGCTCGTCGCTACGAGCGGTTGATGAGCTACGGCCTCTGATCTGACTGCAACACCCATGTGGGAGCGGGCTTGCTCGCGAAAGCGGTTTAACATTCAACAGATGCGTTGACTGGTACACCGCTTTCGCGAGCAAGCCCGCTCCCACATTTGTTTGTGCCAAGGCAAACCCTTATGAACCACAGCACGGACCTGCCAACCCGGCTCCTCACACAGCTATCCCCCTGGCGCAACGCCGCCACCTGGCGCATCGCCTTCTCCGGCGGCCTCGACTCCACCGTCCTGCTGCACCTGCTCGTAACCCTTTCTCAACGCCAACCCTTGCCCCCGCTGAGCGCTATCCATGTGCATCACGGCCTCCAGGCGGTGGCCGAGGCGTGGCCGGACCATTGCCGTTCGGTCTGTGCGGCCCTGGGCGTGCCGCTGGATGTGGTGGCTGTGCAAGTGCGCCTTGGCCCCAGTGTCGAGCGCGCCGCGCGGGAAGCGCGTTACGCGGCCTTTGTCGCGGCGATCCACCGCAATGAAGTGCTGCTGACCGCCCAGCATCGCGATGACCAGGCCGAAACCCTGCTGTTTCGCCTGCTCAGGGGAGCGGGGGTGAAGGGCCTGGCGGCGATGCCGGCGCAGCGTCCTTTGGGCCAAGGGCATTTGCTGCGGCCCTTGCTCGATGTGCCCCGGGCGGAGCTGGAAGCCTATGCGAGGCAGCGTGGCTTGAGCTGGATCGAAGACCCATCCAACGACGACCATCGGTACGCGCGCAATTACCTGCGCCAGCGAGTTTTTCCAGTGTTGGCCAAGCAATGGCCCCAAGCTTCGACGACCCTGGCTCGTAGCGCTGCGCACATGGGCGAAGCCCAGGGGTTGCTGGACGATCTGGCGCAAATCGACCTGGCCCAGGCCGCGACCCCGGGCGCGTTCGACTGGCTCGGGCTGCAATCCCTGGCGCTGGCGCCTTTGCGGGCGTTGTCGCCGGCCCGTCAGCGCAACGCCTTGAGCCACTGGCTGGCACCGATGACCCTGCTGCCCGACACCGATCACTGGTCGGGCTGGGACTCGTTGCGCGATGCTGCCGACGATGCCAGGCCGATCTGGCGCCTGGCCGGTGGCGAGCTGCATCGCGCCGCCGGGCGGGTCTGGTGGTTATCCGACCACTGGCTATGTTCGCTGCCAGGCACCGTCGACTGGGCCGATCCGGCGGTTGCGCTGCGCTTGCCGGGCAATGGTCGGGTAGTGCTCGACGGCACGCCGCCTGCGGGACCGCTTAGCGTGCGCTATCGTCAAGGCGGCGAGGTGATGGTGTTAGCGGGTCGTGGTCATCGTGACCTCAAGCGTTTGCTCAATGAAAAGGCCGTGCCGGTGTTCGTTCGCGGCCGATTGCCGCTGCTCTATCAGGGCGAGCAATTGCTGGCGGTGGCCAACCTGACCGGGCTCGATGCACAGGCTGATGGCAGTTGGCAATTGATCTGGACGCCAGGAAGCCAAGATCTGGGTTTGAGCTGAAAGGGGCTTTCCGGTAGACTACGCTCCCTTCTTGATACAACTTCTGTGGATTCGCCTGAATTGCAGGAGTTGCCGATTACCAAGCAGTCTTTGCTGGGCGATTCCAAAAAATGTGTAGCGAGCAACGTACCGGTGATTTCACTTCCGGTCTGTCCCAACGCGGCGGTTTTTTTGAAAGGTGCACTGTGATTAATGCAGGTGATCGGGGGCTTCGGCCTTCCTTCGCTTTCCCCGGCGGCTCGGACCGCTTTAACGCAGACTTCTAGGGTTTTTCATGACGCGCTACATATTCGTCACGGGCGGTGTTGTTTCTTCATTGGGGAAAGGCATTGCCTCGGCTTCATTGGCGGCCATCCTGGAGGCGCGGGGACTTAAGGTCACCATGCTCAAGCTGGACCCGTACATCAACGTCGACCCGGGCACCATGAGCCCGTTCCAGCACGGTGAAGTGTTCGTCACCCACGACGGCGCCGAGACCGACCTGGACCTGGGCCACTACGAGCGGTTCATCCGCACCACCATGACCCAGAACAACAACTTCACCACCGGCCGTGTCTACGAGCACGTGCTGCGCAAGGAGCGTCGTGGTGACTACCTGGGCGCGACCATCCAGGTCATCCCGCACATCACCGACGAAATCAAGCGCCGCATCATCAAGGGTGCCGGCGATGCCGACGTGGCGATGGTCGAGATCGGTGGTACCGTGGGCGACATCGAGTCCCAGCCGTTCCTCGAAGCCATCCGCCAGTTGCGTTTTGAAATCGGCGCCAAGCGCGCGATGCTGATGCACCTGACCCTGGTCCCGTACATCGCCACCGCTGGCGAAACCAAGACCAAGCCGACCCAGCACTCGGTCAAGGAACTGCGTTCCATCGGCCTGCAGCCGGACGTGCTGATCTGCCGCTCCGATCACCCGATCGACATCTCTTCGCGTCGCAAGATCGCCCAGTTCACCAACGTTGAAGAGCGTGCGGTCATCGGTCTGGAAGACGCCGACACCATCTACAAGATTCCGGGCATCCTGCACTCCCAGGGCCTGGACGACTTCGTCGTCGAGCGCTTCGGCCTGCAATGCGCCAGTGCCGATCTGTCCGAGTGGGAAGCCGTGGTCGATGCCAAGCTCAACCCGGAGCACGAAGTCACCATCGCCATGGTCGGCAAGTACATGGAACTGCTGGACGCCTACAAGTCGCTGATCGAGGCGATGAGTCACGCCGGCATCAGCAACCGTACCAAGGTCAACCTGCGCTACATCGATTCCGAAGACATCGAGAACCAGGGCACCGGCCTGCTCGAAGGCGCCGATGCGATCCTCGTGCCGGGCGGCTTCGGCCTGCGGGGCGTGGAAGGCAAGATCACTGCCGTGCAATACGCTCGCGAAAACAAGGTGCCCTACCTGGGTATCTGCCTGGGCATGCAAGTGGCGGTCATCGAGTTCGCCCGTAACGTGTTGGGCTGGAAAGATGCCAACTCCACCGAGTTCGATCGTGCCAGCGGCCATCCGGTCGTGGGCCTGATCACCGAGTGGGAAGATGCTACCGGTGCCGTGGAAGTGCGTACCGAAAGTTCGGACCTGGGCGGCACCATGCGTCTCGGTGCCCAGGAATGCCTGCTGGAAGCCGGCTCCAAGGTGCACGATTGCTACGCCAAGGATGTGATCGTCGAGCGTCACCGTCATCGCTACGAAGTGAACAACAACCTGTTGCCACAGTTGATCGAAGCCGGCCTGAAGATCTCCGGTCGTTCCGGTGACGGCGCGCTGGTCGAAGTGGTCGAGGCTCCGGATCACCCATGGTTCGTCGCCTGCCAGTTCCACCCCGAGTTCACCTCGACACCACGGGACGGTCATCCGTTGTTCAGCGGTTTCGTGAAAGCCGCTTTGGCTCAACACCAGAAAAAGGCATAAGACGATGGCTCAGAAGATAATCCGCGTCGGCGACATCGAGGTTGCCAACGACAAGCCCATGGTGCTGTTTGGCGGCATGAACGTGCTGGAAAGCCGCGACATGGCGATGCAGGTCTGCGAAGAGTACGTGAAGGTCACCCAGAAACTGGGGATTCCTTATGTCTTCAAGGCCAGTTTCGACAAGGCCAACCGTTCGTCCGTGACGTCCTACCGTGGCCCAGGCCTGGAAGAAGGCATGCGGATCTTCCAGGACATCAAGCAAGCCTTTGGCGTGCCGATCATCACCGACGTCCACGAGCCGGTCCAGGCCGCCGTCGCCGCCGAGGTCTGCGACGTCATCCAGTTGCCGGCCTTCCTGTCGCGCCAGACCGACCTGGTGGTCGCGATGGCCAAGACCGGCGCGGTGATCAATATCAAGAAAGCCCAGTTCCTCGCGCCCCAGGAAATGAAACACATCCTGAGCAAGTGCGAAGAGGCCGGCAATGACCAGTTGATCCTCTGCGAGCGTGGTTCGAGCTTCGGCTACAACAACCTGGTGGTGGACATGCTCGGCTTCGGCATCATGAAGCAGTTTGAGTACCCGGTGCTCTTCGACGTGACGCATGCCTTGCAGATGCCTGGCGGTCGTTCCGACTCCGCTGGCGGTCGGCGCGCCCAGGTCACTGATCTGGCCAAGGCGGGCATGAGCCAGTCCCTGGCCGGTCTGTTCCTCGAAGCCCACCCCGATCCAGACAACGCCAAGTGCGATGGTCCTTGTGCCTTGCGTTTGAACAAGCTGGAACCCTTCCTGTCTCAGCTCAAGGCGTTGGACGAGTTGGTCAAGAGTTTTCCGACGATAGAAACCGCGTAACGCGGATTTCTCCGGTAAAGTACCGCCCGATAATCGCTCTGGCCTGCGGGCCGCACCGTTCTTGAGGGCACGCCTTGTACCCTGTGGCGAGGGAGCTTGCTCCCGCTGGAGTGCGAAGCGCTCCCGTTGAGTTCAAGTCGTGTCGCAGCCGAGTGGGAGCAAGCTTCCTGCAACGTTCTAGTCAACTTTGGAGTGTTTACAACAATGGCAAAAATCGTCGACATCAAAGGTCGTGAAGTTCTCGACTCCCGTGGCAACCCCACTGTTGAAGCGGACGTGCTTCTCGACAACGGTATCATCGGCAGCGCCTGCGCGCCGTCCGGTGCTTCCACTGGCTCGCGCGAAGCGCTGGAGCTGCGTGATGGCGACAAGAGCCGTTACCTGGGCAAGGGCGTGCTCAAAGCCGTCGCCAACATCAACGGTCCGATCCGTGACCTGTTGCTGGGCAAGGATCCTGCCGACCAGAAAGCCCTCGATCACGCGATGATCAAGCTCGACGGTACCGAAAACAAAGCCACCCTGGGCGCCAACGCGATCCTCGCCGTGTCCCTGGCCGCTGCCAAGGCTGCGGCCCAGGACCAGGACCTGCCGCTGTACGCCCACATCGCCAACCTCAACGGTACCCCGGGTGTCTACTCGATGCCGGTGCCGATGATGAACATCATCAACGGCGGCGAGCATGCCGATAACAACGTCGACATCCAGGAGTTCATGGTGCAGCCGGTTGGCGCCAAGACCTTCTCCGAAGGCCTGCGCATGGGCACCGAGATTTTCCATCACCTCAAGGCCGTGCTGAAGGCCCGTGGCCTGAGCACTGCCGTTGGCGACGAAGGCGGTTTCGCACCGAACCTGGCGTCCAACGAAGACGCGCTGAAAGTGATCTCCGAAGCCGTGGCCAACGCTGGCTACAAGCTGGGCACCGACGTGACCCTGGCCCTGGACTGCGCCGCCAGCGAGTTCTTCGAAGACGGCAAGTACAACCTGTCCGGCGAAGGCCAGGTGTTCACTGCCGAAGGTTTCGCCGACTACCTCAAGGGCCTGACCGAGCGTTATCCGATCATCTCCATCGAGGACGGCCTGGACGAGTCCGACTGGGCTGGCTGGAAAATCCTCACCGACAAGATCGGCGAGAAAACCCAGCTGGTGGGTGACGACCTGTTCGTGACCAACACCAAGATCCTGAAAGAAGGCATCGACAAGAAGATCGCCAACTCGATCCTGATCAAGTTCAACCAGATCGGCACCCTGACCGAAACCCTGGAAGCCATCCAGATGGCCAAGGCTGCCGGCTACACCGCCGTGATCTCCCACCGTTCCGGTGAAACCGAAGACTCGACCATTGCCGACCTGGCCGTGGGCACTGCGGCAGGCCAGATCAAGACCGGTTCGCTGTGCCGTTCCGACCGCGTTTCCAAGTACAACCAACTGCTGCGTATCGAAGAGCAATTGAATGGCAAGGCCAAGTACAACGGTCGCGCCGAGTTTCGCGGTTAAGCGGTAAATGGTAAAAAGACAGCGGTTTAGGTCGCAAAAGTCGCCATGGCGGCGGTTTTGTCTCTAATCTGATGCCTTATCAAGCACAAGCCTGGTTCTTCCAGGCTTCGTGCTATCAGACGCTTCAAAGTTTGGCATGGCGGTCTTTTTTCACTGGATACCTGATATTCGATGCGCAGTCCCAATTGGTTGTTTCTTGTCTTGCTCCTGTTGCTGGCCGGCCTGCAGTACCGCCTGTGGGTGGGCAATGGCAGCTTGGCGCAAGTGGCCGACCTGACTCAGCAAATTGCCGACCAACACGCCGAAAACGAGGCGCTGCTGGAGCGTAATCGGGTGATGGACGCCGAAGTGACAGAGCTGAAAAAAGGCATGGAGACCGTTGAAGAGCGGGCTCGACATGAACTGGGCATGGTCAAGGAGGGCGAAACCCTCTACCAGTTGGCCCAATGAGTATTCGTTTGCCGGCCTTCTGGGCCGTGATTCCTGCCGCGGGCGTTGGCGCTCGTATGGCTGCGGACCGTCCCAAGCAATACCTGCAATTGGGCGGACGCACAATTCTTGAACACAGCCTCGGCTGTTTTCTCGACCATCCCACCGTCAAGGGCGTGGTGGTCAGCCTTGCACACGATGATCCCTACTGGCCGACCCTGGCCTGTGCCAACGACACACGCATCCAGCGTGTCGACGGTGGCGAGCAACGTTCGGATTCAGTGCTCAATGCCTTGCTGCACCTGCACGAGCAGGGCGCCGACGATCACGACTGGGTGCTGGTGCACGACGCTGCCCGGCCCAACCTGGCCCGGGCCGACCTGGACACGCTGCTCAGCGAGTTGGCGAACGACCCGGTCGGTGGCCTGCTGGCCGTTCCGGCGCGCGACACCCTCAAGCGCGTCGACAAACACGGCCGCGTGCTGGAGACCGTTGACCGCAGCGTGATCTGGCAAGCCTACACGCCACAGATGTTCCGCCTCGGCGCCTTGCATCGGGCCCTGGCTGACAGCCTGGTGGCGGATGCGGTGATTACCGATGAAGCGTCCGCCATGGAGTGGGCGGGGCAGGCGCCACGGCTGATCGAAGGGCGGGCCGATAACATCAAGGTCACCCGGCCGGAAGATTTGGAGTGGTTGCGCCAGCGCTGGGCGAATCGGCGTTAAACGGGATCTGTTCTCTCGTTAGATCGTCAGCATCTGGGCCGGCGCCATCGCGAGCCAGGCAACAAAGCCCCCCCGGTCACCCCCGATATTCCGGCCGCCCAGCCAACCCTTCCTTCAAGTAATCCACCAACTTGCGCACCTTCGGCGACAGGTGTCGCTGCTGTGGGTACAACGCCCACACTGCCGTATTCGGCGGTTGATGGGCTTCCAACAGCGAGATCAATGCACCGCTGTGCAAATGCTCCAGCACGTAATAATCCGGCAGTTGGCACAACCCCACACCTTGCAACGCCGCATCGAGCACCGCTTGCCCGCTGTTGCAGCGCCAGTTTCCCTGTACCCGCTGGGAAAATTCCCGCCCATTCTGCTCCAACTGCCAGATGTCGGAGCTGCCGATCAGGCAGTTGTGGCGGCTCAGTTCCGACAGACTATGGGGCCGCCCGTAGCGTTCCAGGTATGAGGGGGAAGCGCACAGGTACATGCGCCGCGGTGCCAGGCGCGTAGCGACCAGGCGGGAGTCCTGCAAGCGACCCAGGCGAATCGCCAGGTCCAGGCTCTCATGTACCAGGTCCAATGGGCGATTGCTCAGCTCGATGTCGACCCGCAACTGTGGGTAGAGCCCCATGAAGCGCGTCACCAGCGGCACGATAAACCGCTCGCCATAGGCCACGGCGCAGGTCATGCGCAGCATGCCCTTGGGTTCGCTGGCCAAGTCGCCGACGGCCCGCAGTGCTTCCTCGCGTCCGTCCTGCAGGCGTTGGCAATGCTGCAAAAAGGTTTGCCCGGCTTCGGTCAGTGTCACCCGGCGGGTGCTGCGGTACAGCAAACGTGTTTGTAGACGTTCTTCGAGCCGTACGATTTGTCGACTGATATGGGAGGACGACACCCCGAGGCGTTCGGCGGCGGCGGTGAATTGACTGCATTCGGCCACGGCGACGAACTCGTCGATCCCCTCCCAGCGGTTTTCGGACATGAAGGATTATCCCTGTACGGCAATAATGTTTTGCTTTTGGTTGGATTATTCATCGTCCGGCGGAGGATTACACTCCCGGTCTTGTTTTTATTTGCTGGAGAGACCGGATGATCAAGTCGCGCGCTGCCGTTGCCTTCGAGGCCAAGAAACCCCTGGAAATCGTTGAAGTCGACGTCGCCATGCCCAAGGCGGGCGAAGTGCTGTTGCGCGTGGTGGCTTCCGGTGTCTGCCACACCGATGCCTACACCTTGTCGGGCGCCGACCCGGAAGGGATCTTCCCGTCGATCCTCGGCCACGAAGGCGGCGCTATTGTCGAAGCCGTCGGCGAAGGCGTGACCTCGGTCGCGGTGGGGGACCATGTGATCCCGCTGTACACCCCGGAGTGCGGCCAGTGCAAATTCTGTAAGTCGGGCAAGACCAACCTCTGCCAAGCGATTCGCGCCACCCAGGGCAAAGGCCTGATGCCGGACGGCACTTCGCGCTTTTCCTACAAGGGCGAGACGATTTTCCACTACATGGGCACCTCGACGTTCTCGGAGTACACCGTGCTGCCGGAAATCTCCGTCGCGAAGATTCCAAAAGAAGCGCCGCTGGAAAAAGTCTGCCTGCTGGGTTGCGGCGTCACCACCGGCATCGGCGCGGTCCTCAACACTGCCAAGGTCAAGCCAGGTGATACCGTGGCGATCTTCGGCCTGGGCGGCATTGGCCTGTCGGCGGTGATTGGTGCCGTGAAGGCCAAGGCCTCGCGCATCATTGCCATTGACATCAATCCGGCCAAGTTCGAAATCGCCAAGCAACTGGGCGCTACCGATTGCGTCAACCCGAAAGACTTCGATCGTCCGATCCAGGAGGTCATCGTGGATATGACCGACGGCGGCGTGGACTTTTCCTTCGAGTGCATCGGCAATGTCCAGTTGATGCGTGCCGCGCTGGAGTGCTGCCACAAAGGGTGGGGCGAGTCGGTGATCATCGGCGTGGCCGGCGCCGGCCAGGAAATCGCCACCCGTCCCTTCCAGTTGGTGACCGGGCGCGTCTGGCGCGGTTCGGCCTTTGGTGGCGTGCGCGGTCGCAGCGAATTGCCAAGCTATGTGGAAATGGCCGAGAAGGGCGAGATCCCGCTGGATACTTTCATTACCCACACCATGGGCCTGGAAGATATCAACAAGGCATTCGACCTGATGCATGAAGGCAAGAGCATCCGCACCGTCATTAATTTTTAAGGAGCAGCTGCAAGCGGCAAGCTACAAGCTGCAAGTGGGCATCGCGTTCTCTTGCAGCTTGAGGCTTGAGGCTTGAGGCTGAAATGCAATGAACCTCGAAAATCTCTCCTGCCAGAAAAGCTTCGACGGCTGGCACAAACGTTACCGGCACCGTTCCGACGTGCTCGGTTGTGACATGGTGTTTGCCGTGTACCTACCGCCGCAAGCGGAGCAGGGCGGCAAGTTGCCTGTTCTGTACTGGTTGTCCGGGTTGACCTGCACCGACGAGAACTTCATGCAAAAGGCCGGTGCCCAGCGCATGGCCGCCGAGTTGGGCTTGATCATCGTTGCGCCGGACACCAGCCCCCGTGGCGCCGACGTGCCGGGCGATCCGGACGGCGCCTGGGACTTCGGCCTGGGGGCGGGTTTTTATCTGAACGCCACGCAGGATCCGTGGGCGCGGCACTATCGGATGCATGACTACGTGGTGCAGGAATTGCCGGCGCTGGTCGAAGCGCATTTCCCGGCTTCTGACAAACGTGGCATCAGTGGCCACTCCATGGGCGGCCACGGTGCGCTGGTCTGCGCCTTGCGCAACCCGGGGCGTTACCGTTCGGTGTCGGCCTTTTCGCCGATCAACAATCCGATGGATTGTCCATGGGGCCAGAAGGCTTTCTCTCGTTACCTGGGGGACGACCGCTCGAAATGGCGTGAATGGGATGCCTGTGCGTTGATTGCCGAGGCGCAGGAGAAGCTGCCATTGCTGGTGGACCAGGGTGATCGTGATGATTTCCTGGCCAACCAGCTCAAGCCCGAAGCCCTGCAACAGGCGGCCAAGGCGGCCGATCATCCGTTGGAATTGCGCCTGCAACCGGGCTACGACCACAGCTACTTCTTCATCGCCAGCTTCATCGACGACCACTTGCAGCATCATGCGCGCGCTCTAAACCTCTAATGCAGGTAGAATCACGCCCTGACAAAAATCGGGGCGTTTTTTTATGCGTATTGGCCACGGCTACGATGTTCACCGTTTCGCTGAAGGCGACTTCATTACTCTGGGCGGCGTGCGGATCGCACACGGCTTCGGGCTGCTCGCGCATTCTGACGGTGATGTCCTGCTGCATGCCTTGAGCGATGCACTGCTCGGCGCCGCGGCCCTGGGTGACATCGGCCAGCACTTCCCCGACACCGACCCGCAATTCAAGGGCGCCGACAGCCGCGTGCTGCTGCGTCATGTGGTTTCGCTGATCCACGCCAAGGGCTGGAAAGTCGGCAATGTCGATAACACCATCGTTGCCCAGGCCCCCAAGATGGCGCCGCACATCGAAGCGATGCGCCAGCTGATTGCCGAGGATCTTCAAGTTGAGTTGGACCAAGTGAACGTGAAAGCCACCACCACCGAGAAGCTTGGTTTCGTCGGTCGCGAAGAGGGCATTGCCGTCCACTCCGTCGCCTTGTTGCTGCGCCCATGACTGAACTGGAACTACTGGGCCCGCGTGCCTACGGCGAACCGCTGGGCAGTGCGGTACTCAAGGCCACCGCTGAAGATTTCCAGGTCGATGAAGTGCTCGACATCCCGTTGACCGGTGATGGCGAGCACTTGTGGATCTGGGTTGAAAAACGTGGTTTGAACACCGAAGAAGCCGCCCGGCGAATCGCCAAGGCTGCCGGCGTGCCGTTGCGCACTGTCAGCTACGCCGGGCTCAAGGACCGTCAGGCCCTGACCCGCCAGTGGTTCAGCATCCAATTGCCGGGCAAGGCCGATCCGGACCTGTCGGCGGCAGAGAACGACACGCTGAAAATTCTCAAGACCGCACGCCACAGGCGCAAGCTGCAACGCGGCGCGCACTCGGCCAATGGCTTTACCTTGCGGCTGACTCAATTCAACGGCGACACGACGGCGATCGATGCGCGGCTGCAACAGATTGTCCGCCAGGGCATCCCCAACTATTTTGGCGCCCAGCGCTTCGGCCATGACGGCGGCAATGTCGTCGATGCCCGGGCCTGGGCGGCGCGCAAGGCGTTGCCGGAACAGCGCAATGTACGCTCGCGGTTGTTGTCCACCGCCCGCAGCTTTCTGTTCAACCGGGTGTTGGCGGCGCGGGTTGCCGACGGCACCTGGCAGCAGGCCCAGGTTGGCGATTTGCTTGCCTTCACCGACAGCCGCAGTTTTTTCCCAGCCGGCGAGGCTGAGTGCAGCGACCCGCGCCTGGCCATTCTCGACTTGCACCCGACCGGGCCACAGTGGGGCGAGGGACCTTCGCCTGCCGCTGGCGCGACGTTCGAGTTGGAACAAGCTATCGCCGCGGGTGAAGCCGACCTGCGGGACTGGTTGATAAACGCGGGAATGAGTCACGAACGTCGCATCCTGCGACTGCCCATTGGCGGCCTGTCGTGGCATTATCCCCAGCCTGACATTCTGCAACTGGAATTCGTCCTGCCGGCCGGATGTTTCGCCACTGTCTTGGTGCGCGAACTCGTCGATTTGGTGCCGGTGGGGCAGACGGACAGCCCATGCGTATTCTGATTTCTAACGACGACGGGGTGACAGCACCCGGTCTTGCCGCGCTTTATGCTGCGCTGGCGGATTTTGCCGAGTGCGTGGTCATCGCCCCGGACCAGGACAAAAGCGGCGCCAGCAGCTCGCTGACGCTCGACCGTCCGTTGCACCCCTGCTATCTGGATAACGGTTTCATCAGCCTCAACGGTACTCCGACCGATTGCGTGCACCTGGGCCTCAACGGCTTGCTGGAGCGTGAGCCGGACATGGTGGTGTCAGGCATCAACCTGGGCGCCAACCTGGGGGACGACGTGCTTTATTCCGGCACGGTTGCCGCCGCCCTGGAAGGTCGTTTCCTGGACAAGCCATCGTTTGCCTTTTCGTTTGTTTCGCGGCAGGTCGATAACTTGCCGACCGCCGCTTATTTCGCCCGTAAACTGGTCGAAGCCCACGGCGAGTTGGAGCTGCCGCCACGCACGGTGCTGAACGTGAATATCCCCAACCTGCCGCTCGATCATATCCGTGGCATCCAGCTCACTCGCCTGGGCCACCGTGCCCGGGCCGCCAAACCTATGCATGTCGTCGACCCGCGCGGCAAGGCCGGTTACTGGATCGCCGCCGCCGGTGATGCCGAAGACGGCGGGCCGGGCACTGATTTCCATGCGGTGATGCAAGGTTATGTCTCGATCACGCCGTTGCAGTTGGACCGTACCTTCAACGACGCCTTTCGAAATCTCGATGGCTGGCTGGAGGGGCTGCGCTGATGGCTCGTGAGCAAGACGATATGCTGCGCCGCGGAATCGGCATGACCTCCCAGCGCACCCGTGAACGATTGATCCAGCGTCTCTACGAAGAAGGTCTCTCCAACGCCCAGGTGTTGGAGGTGATTCGCCGTACGCCGCGCCATCTGTTCGTCGACGAAGCCCTGGCCCATCGCGCCTATGAAGACACGGCGTTGCCGATCGGCCATAACCAGACCATTTCCCAGCCATACATGGTGGCCCGCATGAGCGAGTTGCTGCTCGAGGCCGGGCCGCTGGACAAGGTGATGGAGATCGGTACCGGCTCGGGTTACCAGACGGCGGTGTTGTCGCAACTGGTCGAGCGGGTGTTTTCCGTAGAGCGGATCAAGGTACTGCAGGACCGCGCCAAGGAACGCCTGGTGGAGTTGAACCTGCGCAACGTGGTGTTTCGCTGGGGAGATGGCTGGGAGGGGTGGCCGGCCCTGGCGCCGTACAACGGCATCATCGTGACCGCGGTGGCCACCGATGTACCCCAGGCCCTGCTGGATCAGCTTGCTCCCGGCGGACGACTGGTCATTCCGGTGGGCGCAGGTGAAGTCCAGCAGTTGATGCTGATCGTACGTGAAGAACATGGTTTTTCACGACACGTCCTGGGGGCGGTGCGGTTCGTGCCGTTACTCAATGGGCCGTTGGCCTGAGCATTTATAAACACACGCTGAATTCCGTGGCCTGGCCTGTGTCTTACAGCGGCACCGATTTGCTGAACAGAGTCCAACAGCGTCGAGCAAACGTGTGCGGCGACACGTTGCGCTTCATTAATAGAGGCGTAGTCGTTGCCAGCTATATTTGTATGAGTTCTGCCTGGACAGGCAGTTTCCAATTTTTCTGCCACCACAAAGGGAGCGGCGGGTGAGTCTCACAGTCATTGCGCAGCGTATGGGTATCACGAGCTTTCAGCGCCTGGTGACTGGCCTCGTCTTGAGCACTTTGCTGGTCGGATGTTCGAGTACGCCGTCGAGTAATGTCCGGGTTGTCGATCGCAACAGTGCAACACCGCAACGTCCTACAGTAACGACCGGCCAATATGTAGTCCGTCGCGGCGATACGCTGTTTTCCATCGCTTTCCGCTACGGCTGGGACTACAAAGCCCTCGCGGCGCGCAACAACATTCCTGCGCCTTATACGATTCACCCCGGTCAGACGATTCGCTTCGATGGCCGTAGCGGTTCAACGCCTACCGCGGTGGTTACGCAGTCGGGTTCGACGCCTTCTTCGTCGAGCAAGACCACGGTCATTCGCCGGCCGACGGGGGCTGGGACGGCGGTAGTACCGTCCGTCGCGAGCAAACCAGCCCCTGCTCCGATGCCTCCCGCAGGCCCCGCCCCGACCGGCTGGGGATGGCCTTCTAATGGCGTTCTCATTGGAAAATTCTCTTCAAACGGTAGTTTGAATAAAGGAATTGATATCGCCGGGGATTTGGGACAGCCTGTTTTAGCCGCGTCTGATGGCACGGTTGTGTACGCCGGGAGTGGTTTAAGGGGCTACGGCGAACTCGTGATCATCAAACACAGCGATACCTACGTCAGTGCCTACGGTCACAACCGCAGGCTGTTGGTTCGGGAGGGGCAGCAGGTCAAAGTCGGACAGACAATTGCCGAAATGGGATCAACGGGAACAGACCGGGTGAAACTGCATTTTGAGATTCGCCGGCAAGGTAAACCAGTCGATCCGCTGCAATTCCTGCCTCGGCGTTGATTTGATTGTCAGCCTGTTCCGTCACGTAGAGGGAACAGGCTCCAGCGTTGCCAAGGATAAAGGCGTCGCTTGGGCTTGAGGTCGAACTCACCAAAGGACTATAACAATGGCTCTCAGTAAAGAAGTGCCGGAGTTTGACATCGACGATGAGGTTCTCCTTATGGAGACCGGCATCGCTATGGATTCGATGTCGAATGATGAAGGGGCGACTCCACCTTCCGTTCGTGCCAAATCCAAACACTCCGCTTCGCTTAAACAACATAAGTACATCGATTACACCCGGGCGCTGGACGCCACTCAGCTGTACCTCAACGAAATCGGTTTTTCGCCACTGCTCTCCCCCGAGGAAGAAGTTCATTTTGCGCGGCTGTCGCAAAGTGGCGACCCGGCCGGTCGAAAACGCATGATTGAAAGCAACCTGCGCCTGGTGGTGAAAATCGCCCGACGCTACGTCAATCGTGGGCTTTCGCTGCTGGACCTGATCGAAGAGGGCAACCTGGGCCTGATTCGCGCCGTCGAAAAATTCGACCCCGAGCGCGGCTTCCGCTTCTCGACCTACGCCACCTGGTGGATCCGCCAGACCATCGAACGGGCGATCATGAACCAGACCCGGACGATCCGGTTGCCGATTCATGTGGTCAAGGAACTGAACGTCTATCTGCGGGCCGCCCGCGAGTTGACCCAGAAACTCGACCATGAGCCTTCACCCGAAGAAATCGCCAACCTGCTGGAAAAACCGGTAGGTGAGGTCAAGCGCATGCTTGGGCTCAACGAGCGTGTCTCTTCGGTAGATGTCTCGCTGGGGCCGGACTCGGATAAGACCCTGCTGGATACCCTGACCGACGATCGTCCGACCGATCCGTGCGAGTTGCTCCAGGACGATGACTTGTCCCAGAGCATTGACCAGTGGCTTTCGGAACTTACGGACAAGCAACGGGAAGTGGTGATTCGCCGCTTCGGCTTGCGCGGTCACGAAAGCAGCACGCTTGAAGATGTAGGCCTGGAGATTGGTTTGACCCGTGAGCGGGTCAGGCAGATCCAGGTGGAGGGCCTCAAGCGCCTCCGGGAGATCCTGGAGAAGAATGGCCTGTCGAGTGAGTCGCTGTTTCAATAACCCGAGTGCAGCGCAGCAAGAAAAGCCCCGACTGGTTCGGGGCTTTTCCGTGTTTGGGCAGATGTATTGAGCACTACGCTATGCGATGCACTCTTGTGGCGAGGGGATTTATCCCCGCTGGGGCGCGAAGCGGCCCTGAAACAGAAACCGCGGCGTTCAATTCAATAATTTGAGACTCTACGCAGTCCCACGGGGCGTTGCGACGTTTCGCTAAATCCCCTCGCCACCAGAGTGCGTTTCTACGCCTTCTCTATTTATAGATTCAGCGTGTAAGCCTTTGCCTAGTGTCGCGTAAGTGATCGGTTTCTCATTGGCGGGATAGACTGCTATAAGCATTGTGATTTTTTTGTATTTATATGATTTATAAGGACTTTTATTTTGTGAAGGTGGCGTGACAGAGCAAACCACCTGTATCAGCCGCGTTGCACTCGCCTGGGAAAATACTAATATCAGTCCTGTGTCGACGGACAGACACACCCGTCAAGGATGATGGGAAGGAAGGACATCGCAGGACGCGATTCATCAGGATGATGAAAAGGATTAAAGGGATTAGGGAAAAAATGTGGGCGGGTCAAACCGCCCCTTTTTTTGCCTGCGATTTCTTGAATCCGGAAAAGCAAAAAGGCCCGCAGGGGCCTTTTCGACGAACGCAGGGATGATCAGCGTTCGAGCTCCTTGAGCTTATCGTCCTTGCCATCCCACTCAGCGGCGTCCGGCAGAGCGTCTTTCTTTTCGGTGATGTTCGGCCAGATGTCCGCCAGTTCGGCGTTCAGCTCGATGAAGTTCTCCATGCCGGCCGGCACTTCGTCTTCCGAGAAAATGGCATTCGCCGGGCATTCCGGTTCACACAGGGCGCAGTCGATGCACTCATCCGGGTGAATGACCAGGAAATTCGGCCCTTCGTAAAAGCAGTCCACCGGACACACTTCTACGCAGTCGGTGTACTTGCACTTGATGCAGTTGTCGGTGACGACGAAGGTCATTTCTAATTCTCTCCTCAGGCGGCGGCAGCGAAGCCCCTTCACGGTAGGGTCGCCAGGTTTGGGAGCGATAGTCTGCGAACCAGGCTAATAGTCCGCAGCATCCCAAACCGCGCGCGATTCTAACAGCTTGAAAGCCTGTATGTTAGATCCGTGTCTTCAATGTATAGAGTAAATCCAGTGCCCGACGAGGTGTCAGGTCGTCCAGGTCGAGCTTGGCCAGTTCATCGAGTACCGGATGCGGCAGGCTGGCGAACAGGTCGCTTTGCTGCGGTGCGGCCGGTTTGCCTTTGGTCGGGCGCGGCGCTTCGTGGGGCAGGCTGGTGGTTTCCAGGCGGCTCAGATGCTCGCGGGCACGGGTAATGACTTCACTTGGCACGCCGGCCAGTTGCGCCACCGCCAAGCCGTAGCTCTGGCTGGCCGGGCCGGGCAGCACGTGGTGCAGGAAGACGATGCGCTCGTTGTGCTCGGTGGCATTGAGGTGAACGTTGGCCACCAGCGGCTGGCTTTCCGGCAACACGGTGAGTTCGAAGTAATGGGTGGCGAACAGCGTGTAGGCCCGCAGGTGCGCGAGGCGCTCGGCCGCGGCCCAGGCCAGGGACAAGCCGTCGAAGGTGCTGGTGCCGCGTCCGACTTCGTCCATCAGCACCAGGCTGCGTTCGGTGGCGTTGTGCAGGATGTTCGCGGTTTCGCTCATTTCCACCATGAAGGTCGAACGCCCGCCGGCCAGGTCGTCGCTGGAGCCGATCCGGGTGAAAATCCGGTCCACCAGGGACAATTCGCAACTGGCCGCCGGGACGAAACTACCGATGTGGGCCAGCAGCACGATCAACGCGGTTTGGCGCATGTAGGTGGATTTACCGCCCATGTTCGGACCGGTGATCACCAGCATGCGGGTGTTGTCGTCCAGGCTCAGGTCGTTGGCCACGAACGGCGTGGTCAGTACTTGTTCGACCACTGGGTGACGACCCTGGCTGATGCGCATGCACGGCTCGCTGACGAAGCGCGGGCAGTTGAGGTCCAGGTTCAGCGCGCGCTCGGCCAGGTTGCTCAGCACGTCCAGTTCCGCCAAGGCGCCGGCGGTGTCCTGCAACGGCGGCAGTTGGCTGATCAAGTCTTCGAGCAGCGCTTCGTAGAGCATCTTTTCCCGGGCCAGGGCGCGGCTCTTGGCCGACAACGCCTTGTCTTCGAACGCCTTGAGTTCCGGGGTAATGAACCGCTCGGCGCCCTTGAGGGTCTGGCGGCGAACGTAATCGGCCGGGGCCTGTTCGGCCTGCTTGCTCGGCAATTCGATGAAATAACCGTGGATGCGGTTGTAGCCGACCTTGAGGTTGGCCAGGCCGGTACGGGCTTTTTCTCGGGCTTCGAGGTCGATCAGGAACTGACCGGCGTTCTCGCTCAGCGCTTGCAGCTCGTCGAGTTCGGCGTCGTAGCCGGTTTTCAGCACGCCGCCGTCGCGGATCACCGCCGGTGGGTTGTCGATGATGGCTTTTTCCAGCAGCGCGGCCAGTTCCGGGTAGGTGCTGGTGGTGCGTGCCAGTTGTTGCAGGTGCGGCGCTTCGAGGTCGGTCATCGCCACCTGCAGTTCAGGCAACGCGCCGAGGGCATCGCGCAAGCGCGCCAGGTCACGGGGACGGGCGTTGCGCAGGCCGATTCGGGCGAGGATTCGCTCGATGTCACCGATTTCCTTGAGTTGCGGTTGCAACTGCTCGAAGCGATAGCGATCCAGCAGGCAGGTAATGGAGGACTGGCGCGCCAACAGCACGGTCAGGTCCCGCAGCGGCCGATTCAACCAGCGAGTCAGCAGACGGCTGCCCATGGCGGTCTGGCAGCGATCGACCACCGATTGCAAGGTGTTGTCGCGCCCGCCGGCCAGGTTGGTGTCCAACTCCAGGTTGCGTCGGCTCGCGCCGTCCAGCACCACGGTGTCATCCAGGCGCTCGTGACGCAGGCTGCGCAAATGGGGCAGGGCGGTGCGCTGGGTTTCCTTGGCGTAGGCCAGCAGGCAACCGGCCGCGCCGATGGCCAGGGTCAGGTTTTCGCAGCCGAAGCCCTTGAGGTCCTGGGTGGAAAACTGCTGGCAGAGACTTTTCAGCGCCGAATCACGCTCGAAATCCCACGGCGCCCGACGACGCACGCCACGGCGTTTTTCTGCCGGCAGGTCCTTTGGCCAGTCGTCCGGGATCAACAGCTCCACCGGATTGACCCGCTCCAGCTCCGCCAGCAGGTTTTCCCAGCCCTTGATTTCCAGCACCGAGAAATTGCCGCTGGTGATGTCCAGCACCGCCAGGCCGAACAGGCGCTCATCGCCCAGGACTGCGGCGATCAGGTTGTCCCGGCGTTCGTCCAGCAGGGCCTCGTCACTGACTGTACCCGGGGTGATGATCCGCACGACTTGGCGTTCCACGGGGCCCTTGCTGGTGGCCGGGTCGCCGACTTGCTCGCAAATCACCACGGATTCGCCGAGCTTGACCAGTTTCGCCAGGTAACCTTCCGCCGCGTGGTAAGGAATCCCACACATCGGAATCGCCATGCCTGCCGATTGCCCACGTGCCGTCAGGGTGATGTCTAGCAACTTGGCGGCTTTCTTCGCATCCTCGTAGAAGATCTCGTAGAAGTCGCCCATGCGGTAGAACATCAGCTGATCGGGGTGCTGGTTCTTCAGGCGCCAGTATTGTTGCATCATCGGCGTGTGGCTGGAGAGGTCGTTCACGGCGGTATTCATGGGTGTCAGGCAAGCTCGTTGAAAGGTGTGGGGCAAAAGGAGGGGCATTGGCCCGGCTTTTCCGCGATGGGCGCAAGGTTAACATGGGCGGTCTGGTGCTACCCAGCGTTTGGGATTGTGTGCATATCCGTTGCTGCGGTAACGGCTGCTTAGGGTTCCGCCCCGACGGCGGGCTCACTTTCGAAAATCCAGCGTGGTTAATGGGGCGCGGAGATCAACGTCCACCGCGAGGCGGCCTGATAGCCGACCTGATTCTTGGCGGGACCGCGTTTCCCCCTGTGGGAGCGGGCTTGAACTCGTGAAGGCGGCACCACAGTCGATGAAAATGTTGGACGGCATTACGACACTTGATCGAGCTCTCTTGAATCTGGAGATCAGGCTCGTTTTACCTCGGCTTGCATCATCACCAGATTCTGCTGCTTGGTAGCCTCGGCCAATACCTTGCGGTAAACACGCTTCTTTTCCTTCGATTTTGCGTTACGAATGAAATCAGCAAAGGGGCGTTTGGCTCCTTTGGACAAGCCTTGCTTGATCGAAATCATAGTGCGCTCCCGATGGCGGTTCATTGGCGCTCCAGCGCGAAGCGCTCACTCGCGACTAAACGAGGGCGGCGGCTGTACGCAGGTTAGTCGACCGGGGATCCAAGGAACCGGCGCGCCCGAGGGCGCCCTGCGCACAGCTACCATCAAGTGCAGGAATAAGGAATACCTGACTGAATGGAGCAATGAACACCTTGGAATACCGAGCGACTAAACCCGATCACTGATGGGCAGTGACGAGAACCAAAGTACCGATGGGATCCAAGGTGGACAAGCCGGCGGATTCTGGCGCAGTGGTAGGCATAGGCGCAAGGCGATGTAGCCTGGTGTCGCATATTTGAAGGACGCGGATTGAGGGATTTCCCAAGAAGTTGTAGGGGAAATTCCCCAATATAAGGATTGGACTGAACCCGTGGCGAGGGAGCTTGCTCCCGCTGGCGTGCGTAGCGCGCCCAAAAGGACTGAGCTCAATTCGCCGAATGCTCAGTGATTGGAGGTTTTTTGGGGCTGCTGCGCAGCCCAGCGGGAGCAAGCTCCCTCGCAACGGTGGATCGGGCCGACCTTGAGTGAATGGTTTCTTCATCGATATGCACGCTTATGCAAAACAGCATTTGTCTTCTGCGAAAAGAACAAGCACTATGCGCGTTATGCAAAAACGCAACGTTTCTACCGTATTAAGAGCATTGCTCGATCAGCACGGGATCTCCCCCACGGAGCTTCACCGGCGTACCGGCGTGCCTCAGTCCACCCTCTCGCGGATCCTCAGCGGCAAGATTGTCGATCCTTCGGATAAACACATCTCGAAGATCGCCGAGTACTTCGCCGTGAGCACCGACCAGTTGCGCGGGCGCGCGGACGTTGCGCCTGCCGGCAATAGCCGCCGCGATGAGCCGCATTCCGAACTCAAGGACATAAGCCTGTGGGACGACGAAACACCCGTCGAAGAAGACGAAGTGTCGGTCCCTTTTCTGCGCGAGGTTGAATTGGCTGCTGGATCAGGAAGATTCGTCATCGAGGAAAGCGAGCGCTCCAGCCTGCGCTTTGGCAAGCGCAGCCTGCGCCATAACGGCGTGCAGTTCGACCAGGCCAAGTGCGTGACGGTGCGCGGCAACAGTATGTTGCCGGTGCTGCGCGACGGTGCCACGGTCGGGGTGAACGCAGGCAAATGCGGGATCGGCGACATCGTCGACGGTGACCTCTACGCCATCAATCACAACGGCCAACTGCGGGTGAAGCAGCTTTATCGCCTGCCCACCGGCATCCGCCTGCGCAGCTTCAACCGCGATGAGCATCCGGACGAGGACTACACCTTCCAGGAAATGCAGGACGAGCAAATCGTCATCCTCGGTCACGTCTTCTGGTGGGGCATGTACGCCCGTTAACCCCTCCGCTGTCAGATAAAACCCGCCGCCGTGCGGGTTTTTTTTCGCCTCTCGAAAACCCGCAACCCCGTATTTGCAAGGGCTCCATGCATTTGCGCATTCGATCTGCATAAATAAATGCATTTACGCATTGACTGTATATGCATCCATGCATATTCTGTGTCCAAGCCGCTCGACAAAGCGGCTGGCAACAAAGCTCTTTAGTTCCACCAACAGGCAGCGATGAACCGGCCTTGACGGTTCAGAGGGTTGGCAACTGACCCGGGTGTGCAGCGTAAAGCACCAGAAGCAGTTATCCGGCGGGCAGGGACCGCGGTCGGAAAAACAATTTGAATGGATCCGTACCGCGCCAGTCGCGCCGAAAGATCAAGCGCATTACTGAAAAGCCTGGGCAACCGGGCTTTTTGGAATGCCTGCACCGTGAGGTGCGTTCAAACACATCACCGCCGCCAATGGAGGGCTTCCGATGCTGAAGGATTTCAGATGCGGTCACTGCAAACGACTTCTGGCCCGCGTGGGCGAGAACACCGAACTCCAGATCAAATGTTCCCGGTGTGGGGCGTTGAATCATGTGAAGGCCCTGAGCCTCGAGTTATCGCCTTTGAGCGACATGGATGCGGAATGCTCCGCGCAAAAACATCGACTCTTAAGGTGAACGCATGAAAAAAATCAAACGTCTTATCGGCTCGTTCGTTCTGTCCATGGCGCTGTTGGCGGCCAGCGGTGCTGCCTTCGCAGCCAACCTGGTTGTGAACGGCAGCTTTGAAACCCCCGGTTGTGGCAATGACTGCGTACTGAATACCCCGGCCCAAGCCGACTTCGTGACCGGTTGGACCACGTTTCTGTCAGGCGTGGAGTACATCAATGTCAGAGCTGCCATTGGCAGTTCGGTCGCCGCCGAAGGTGTAATGAGCGTCGACCTCGCCAACTACACCTATCAAAACGGTGGTGGCATCCAGCAGAACATCAACACGGTAGTAGGCGCACGTTATCGCCTGACGTTCAGTGCCGGCAGTTCCAGGTACGTGAACCGCACGGGGACCGGCATCATCAACGTCAAGGTGGCAGGCCAGACCACCCGTTTCGACACCCCTGTCGCCACCAGTGATGCGACCGTATGGGAAACCAGAACCTACGATTTCACCGCCGTGAGCGATCAAACCACGTTGAGCTTCTGGAATGAGCAGGATCCGAATGCTCACTTCGCTTTTATTGACAACGTCATTGTCGAGCGACTGTAAACGTCGCCGGCCTTACGCACGATCCCGTCAAGCTTAATTTATCCAAAGGAAATCAATTAATGAAAAAATTGCTCAGCGTATTGATCGCAGCCGTCCTGGCGACCCAGGCCCTCCACGCGTTTGCTGAAACCTCACCTGTCGGCTCCTGGCAATTCGCTTATTACCACGTTCCGGGCGGCGGTTTTTATGCCAACCAAACGATCTGTTTCAAAGAAGACAACACCTGGTACTCGAGTTCCCAGGCCGGCTGGAAGGGCGCATGGTTCCAGAACGGGGACGATCTCCAATGGAACGGGAGTGTGCCAATGCCGGGTGCAGGGAGTGCCAACAATCTCGCGACCATTGCCATGGGTAAGTTAGCTGTCGCTGGTTCGATGTCGGGTAACTACGCGGAATGGGCCGCACCCAGTGCGCTACCGCTGTCTTGGGACAGGCACTACACCTACACCATGACTTACAAAGGCGCGACCTGCGCTGCGCCAAAGTGATGTCAGCCCCCAATTACCTGACAAACGTTTGAACGCCGTTTCTAGCGACTTAATGGGTTTCACCGACCCACATCTCTTTCAACTTCAAACAACTTCCCCGCCCAATCTTAATCACCCCCAGGAAACGAGACATGACAAACGAGCAACAAGCGTTGCTGGACATGCCGATCTGGCTGGTCATCGTGCTCGCCCTGGTGGGCGGGGTGTCCGGCGAGATGTGGCGCGCCGACAAGGAGGGCGCCCGTGGTTGGCCGTTGCTGCGCCGCGTGGTGCTGCGTTCCGGTGCCTGCGTGGTCTGCGGCGTGTCGGCAACCATGCTGTTGTATGCCCTCGGCATGTCGATCTGGAGTGCTTGCGCCCTGGGTTGCCTGACCGCCATGGCCGGTGCCGATGTGGCGATCGGTCTTTACGAGCGCTGGGTCGCCAAGCGGATCGGCGTTTGCGAAGTGCCACCGCGGGACCTGCCGCCCGACCAGCAGTGAATCGACAGCGCTGATCCATACACAAGGAGGCGATCAATGCCTGCCCTTATCGAAAAACCGTCGCAGTTGTTCTCGGCCATTGCCCAGACGCTGCGCGCCATTTATCCCGCCTTGAAAGTCGGCAGCCCCCAGGAGTTCGATGGCGCCGACGACCAACCCTGGGTGCTGATTGCGCTTGAGCGTGATGCGCCCGGTAACCGCGCCAATGACGGGCGTATCGCCCATGTCCTGACGGTTTCCTTGCAAGTGGTCATGGCCGTTCCAGGATGGGAGGCCTGTGATCTGGCCGGTGAATTGAAACACCTGGTCATGGATAACCGCTGGGGCCTTTCGGGTGATCAATGCGACCTGCCCACGGAAATCGATGGCATCGCATCCACGTTCATCCACGAAGCACGGGCGTACAGCGCCTGGACCCTTTCCTTCAACCAAACCCTGTACCTCGGCCCGACGCTGCTGGAGGACCCGTTGGGCATCCCGAAATTTGCCCGTACCTGGGAAGTGTCGAACATCGACGACCCGGATCAATACACCGCACTCGAGGGCTGAGCCATGTTCGATGGGCTGTTACGGATGCATCTGGGGCCGATCATCGAGCGTCTGGCTCAGATGGAAACCGAGCTGGAAGATTTGCATCGGCGTGCGGAGAGTTTCTGCCGCATCGGCGTTTGCCAGGAAGTCGATGCGGCCAGCAACACCTGCAAGGTCAGCCATGGTGGCCTGCTGACCCCGGCGATCCGCTTTTTCAACCCGAGCGCCGGCGCCCAGAGCGAGTCGCGGATTCCGTCCGTGGGCGAGCAGTGCCTGTTGCTCAACCATGGCGGCGGCGAGAGCGGCGGGCAGGCAGTGGCGTTGTTCGGCCTTAACGGCGGTCAGTTTCCGCCCGTCTCGACCCAGGCCTCGCTGACGCGGCGCCTCTATCAGGACGGTACGGAAAACGGCTACGACCATGCCAGCCATGTCCTGCACTGGCAGAACGGCCCGGCGACGTTCAGCGGTTCCCGTGAAGCGCTCCAACTGAGCATCGGCCCGTCGCGGTTGGCGATGACCGCCGACGCCATCGAATGGCAGCTGGGCGCCGTCGGCATTCGGCTCGACGCCTCCGGCGTGCACCTGAGCGGCCCGGTGGTGGATCACCAGGGACGCGTCATCAGTACCGCATAAGAGATTTCCTCATGATTGGAATCGATCGAAATACCGGCGCCACGGTCGACGACTGGCTGCAGTTCGTACAGCGCGCCACCCGGGCGTTGACGACGCCGTTGGGCACTCGCCAGAAGCGCCCGTTGTATGGCTGCGCACTCACGCAGTTGCTGGGGCAGAACCTTGGTGACGACCTGCTGATTCTCGCCCAGAGCCACGCGGCCCAAGCGTTCTACAACCCACAAAACGGCATCGGTGATTTCGAGCCGCAGGTCATTGTCGCCAGTCGACACGGCGCCGGCTTGCTGTTGCGTTTCGCCGGCACCTGGAAAAACCGCAAACAGACGTTCGAGGTGGTGACATGAGCATGCTGATACCCGGCCAGAACCAGTTGGCCGAACCGGCCATCGTCACTGTTGAAGCGTTCGAGGACTTGCTCGCAGAGTTCAAGACCTTCGTGGTCGAGTACGTCGGCGCACGCTCGCCAGCAAGTGCGGCGAAGCTGGTGGACAGTCTTGAAAACGAAAGTGAACTGCTGACCCTGGCGCTTGAGGCGTTCTGCGTGCGGCTGCAAACCCACGAACGCAAATACAACGCCCGCATCAAGCAGATGTTGGCGTGGTGGGCCACCGGGACCAACCTCGACGCTCGTCTCGCGGACATGGGCCTTGAGCGTCAGTTGCTCGAACCGGGCGACCCGGCGGCCTTCCCGCCCATCCCCCCGGTCTACGAGAGCGATGACGATGCGCGGTTGCGCTACTACCTGGCGCCTCATGCGCCAGCGGCCGGCTCGCGCATGCAGTATCGGCGGGAGATTTTTACCTTGGGTGAACGGCCAGTGGTGAAGGTGGACAGTGCCGCTGGCGGTGTCGTGAACGTGACCTACACATTCGATCCGGACGGTCTCGCCGCGCAGGTCAAGGACGGCAACGGACGCCGGACGGCGCCGGGGGAGGTCACGGTCACAGTGCTTTCCCGCGAGGGCGACGGCACACCGTCCGAAGCGCTGCTCAATGGTGTTCGCCAGCACTTCGCCCGGCCTGATGTGCGACCGGAAACCGACCTGGTCATCGTGCAGGCCGCACAAATCAAACCCTACAAAATCCGTGTCGTGGCGAGGATCAATGCCGGCCCGGATTCGGGCTTGACCCAGGTTGCCGCCGAGCAGCAGTTGCAGGCGTATGCCCAGGCCTGTCATCGCTTGGAAGGGCGGGTGGACCCGAGCTGGATCGACTACACGCTGCATAGCGCCGGCGCGGTCCAGCTTGAGATTCTCGAACCGCTGGTGCCGATTGTGACCACGGCTTTCCAAGCCCCGTACTGCACAGGCGTCGAGGTTGAGGTGGACACGTTATGAGTGACGACATACCTCGCCCGAGCCTGCTGCCGGTCAACAGCTCACCGTTGGAAAGGGCACTGGATCTGGGGTTCGCTCGGCTGCTCGAACGCATCGATCCGCCGTTTCCCGAGTTGATGAACCCAGGTGAAACCGCGTCCGCCTTCTTGCCTTACTTGGCGGCGGATCGGGGTGTCAGCGAATGGGATGCGCGAGCCAGCGATCAGGAAAAACGTTTGACGGTTTCATTGTCCTGGCAGACCCAGCGCCAGGCCGGTACTCGCCAGGCTTTGAACCACGCCGTCGAATCTCTGGGGTTCACACCTCAGGTTACTGCTTGGTATGAACAGCACCCTCACGCTCACCCCTACACCTTTGATGTGCAAGCCATCATCGGCCAAAGCTGGGCCAGTGGTGATCACAATCGGCTGATACAGCGAATCAATGCAGCCAAGAGCGAGCGCGACCAAGCCACCATCACACTCGTGCATCAAACGAGCGGAGGACTCGCAGCAACCGCAGCCATGCACGGCCCGCTGAGCGACGCAGAGCTGTTTCTGTGCGGGACGCTGCCCATGCTCGAACTCGACGCGAGGCTTGCCAATACCGGGTTTTTCCAACCCTACATCATTAACGATTACGACCTTAGGGCGCAGCCATGACAGAAGATATAACGCGTTTGGTTCGCTTCACTTCCGCCGGCTTGGCGGAGGTGCTGCAGGCAAAGAACCAAGGTTTGAAAGGTGAAATCACTCACATTGGTGCCGGCACCGCCCGCTACGATCCAAATGGATCGGAAACAGCGCTTCGCAATGAACGGCAGCGCGTGGCGATTGTGGATTACGAAGACCTTGATCCTGGACAACTGAGAATGGCCGCGCTGTTCGACGGGGCAGATGAATACGAGATCGGTGAGTTCGGATTTTATCTGTCAACTGGGACGTTGCTGGCGGTGTATTCGGTGGCTGGAAAGTTGCTGACCTACAAGGCGGCCGCGGCCCGTGTACTGCAAAAGTTCACGCTGGATATTTCGCCATTACCGGCGCAAAGCGTCACGGTGGTGGTCGGGTCTGACAATCTGAACATCCTGTTGAGCGAGGAAGTCGCCACCGTGGCGACGGCCAATATCGACAACATGGCGCGACACGTTGGCCTGATGTTTCGGGTGATGGCGCTCGAAGCCAAATAATCAAATAGCACAAGGAACCTGAATGTGAGTCTGGAAACCACTATCGCATCGCTGGTATCAGCGGCCAATAACTTGACCACTGTGGTCAATGGAAAAATCGGCAGTATCAACACGACCATGGCCACGGCTTTGACCCAGTTCAATGAATGGCGAAGCCTGAAGGACGTGGAAGGGGACCCGAGTGCCCTGGGCACGATTCGTCGTGGCGTCTTGCAAGGACATGTTTATGGCACTGGCGGCAGTTACAGCGCAAATGCGCAGGGGGACTTTGTCACTACCAACCTGGGTGCCAGCGTAAATGTGTACATGCATTTCAGAGTGCCGCTTAACATCAATGTCAATTCGGAGATGTTCTGGTTCAACATCAAGGGCTACAGCTATGGAACGGCGAAAATAATCGACGAAACGCTGGTGGGGTATTGCTATCAGCCCACTCGCGTTCTGCATAGCGTTTCGACCTTTGGGAATATGACCCCTGCTGTCTATGCCGATACAAACGGCAATGTCGTCATGCGAATTCTGATTCCCAACGTTTATTACACCACCGTGCGTATTGACACCATGCGCGTGGGCAATGGTCGGCTATTCAATCTTGGGGATTTGACCACTAGGTTGTCGCTGGCCGAAACCGTTGTTTTCAGCTAAGGAATGAACATGTCTGATCTGTCCAACAATGACACTCCCGAAACTCCAATCGCCGTACCGTCGCGTGAAATCGAATGGGCCGCCATTCGCACACGCCGCAACCAACTGCTACGAGACACGGACTTCACCCAATTAGCGGACTTCCCCGCAACAGAAGCCCAGCTGGCCGAGATCAAGGCTTATCGCCAGGCCTTGCGAGACATCCCCGAAACGGATGCGGAGCCGTCCAGGCTGCTCTGGCCTGTACTGCCAGATTTCATCAAGTAGACCACGACCGCGAAAGCGGTTTTTTTTCGCCCGCACCAAATCCCGCTAAGGGCTTTTGTGTTTTTCGCATCTGGAGAGACCGTAGATGCCTATTCGTAAGCAATACACCGTGGTGCTGCCATTTCCTACCGGTGGCGGCCACTGGTCGAGCATCGGCCAGAAACTCGAACTCTTGGATGTCGAGGCCAATGCCTTGCGCAGTGCCGGTCGTCTCGAGCTGACCAGCGTCCTGGATACGCAGAAACCGGCTGCTGACACGCAAGCCACCCCAACCACCAAGGCCTTGAAGGCCGCCACCAAAAAGGCTGAATAACCATGGCTGAGGTTTTGAACTTCGAGCACAACGGCATTACCGTCAATGCCACTGAATCTCCCGAGGCCATGGGTGGCCTGGGTGACAACGTCATCGGGCTGGTCGGCACCGCGCCGAATGCCAATCCGCTGATTCCGAAAAACACCCCGTTCCGCATCAACAGCTTCACCACCCAGGCCCAGTTGGACCCGACCGGTGCCGAAGCGGGGACGTTGTTCCAGGCGGTCTACCAGATCCTCAAAGTGGTCAAGGTGCCGGTCTATGTCGTCATCGTCGAAGAGGGCGCCACGCTGGCCGACACGCAGAACAATGTGATCGGCGGCATCGAAGCGCAGACCGGTCGCAAGTTGGGCTTGGCGGCGTTGAGTGGGGTCGCTGAAGACCTGACCATCATCGGCGCGCCAGGCTTTACCGGCACCAAGGCCGTCGCCAGTGAGTTCGCCTCGTTCGGCAAGCGCATCAAGGCCCGTGTGGTGCTCGATGGCAAGGATGCCTCGGTCGCCGACCAGGTGACTTACAGCCAGGAGCTGGGCGGTGCGGACCTCGGTTTCGACCGTTGCCTGGTGGTGCACAACATGCCGGCGGTGTACTCCAAGGCCGCGAAGAAAAACGTCTTCCTGGCGCCGTCGAGCCTGGCCATCGCCGCCCTCGCCAAGGTCAAGCAATGGGAGAGCCCGGGCAACCAGGTCACCTACGCCGAAGACGTTTCCCGCACCGTGGAATACAACATCCTCGACACCTCCACCGAAGGCGATCTGCTCAACCGCTACGGCGTCAGTTACTACGCCCGGACCATCCTTGGCGGCTTCTCCTTGCTGGGCAACCGCTCCATCACCGGCAAGTTCATCAGCTACGTCGGCCTGGAAGACGCCATCAGCCGCAAGCTGGTCAAGGCCGGGCAGAAGGCCATGGCGAAGAATCTGACCAAGTCGTTCATGGACCAGGAAGTGAAGCGCATCAACGACTGGCTGCAAACCCTGGTCGCCGACGAAACCATTCCCGGCGGCAGCGTGTACCTGCACCCTGAATTGAACAGCGTCGAGAAGTACAAGAACGGCACCTGGTACGTGGTCATCGACTACGGCCGCTACGCGCCGAACGAACACATGATTTATCAACTCAATGCCCGCGATGAAATCATCGAGCAGTTCCTGGAGGACGTTCTCTAATGTTTACCAACCGCGTAAGACAGGCCATCGCGGCCACCCTGCAAGGCTTGCCGTTGTCGGCGACCGTGGAAGAGTTCACCCCGCCGAAGATCGAATTCGACATGGAAGAGATGCGTGGCGGCCGTTTCATTGGCGAGGAGATGGCCAAGGCCGGCAAAGTGCTGACAGCCAAGCTGACGCTGCAAGGCCTTGGTCCGGAAGTCATGCTGGCGCTGGGCGTGAGCGTGGGCGACGACATTCTGCTGAACGTGCGTGAAGCCGGCCAGGATCAGGACGGCAACACCTGGTTTACCTACCACACGGTGGGTGGCAAGTTGAAGTCCCTCGAGGAAACCCTGCTGAAAATGGGCGAGAAACCCAAGACCAACCTGGAGCTGTCCTGCCGCACCTACAACCGCCTGGAAAACGGCGTCCCGGTGATCGACATTGACGTGCGCACCCAGAAGTTCGTACTCAACGGCGTCGACATCCTCGGCGATGCTCGCCGTGCGGTGTTGTTGCCGTAAACGAATGCCCGTCAGTTGAACCCAATCCTTGTGGGAGCGAGCTTGCTCGCGATAGCGGTGTGTCAGCCAACATCGATGCTGACTGATCCGACGTCATCGCGAGCGAGCTCGCTCCCACAGGTTGTCCTCTGATTTACCAAGGAACTGATTCCATGCCCTGGACACCTCCCGTTCACGTCTTGCTGTCGCCGATCATCGGTGACGACGATGCGCAGATCGAGCAGCTCCCCCTCAAACCGCTGTACTACGCCGCGCAAAAAGACGCCCTGGCCCGCGCCGGCGATGATGAAGACGATCAGTTCTTCGAACTGGCCAAACTGGCCACCGGGCTGTCGGTCAAGGAACTCGACCAGCTCAAGCGCCCGGACTACGTGAGCATTGCCCAGTACGTGCACGACATGTCGACGCGCCCGGCGTCGCACTTTCTGGATGAGCCACAGGGCGATCCCGACCAGGTGCAACTGCTGCAACCGCTCGACGTCGCGGGTCGCAGCCTGACGTCGCTGACCCTGGAAATGCCGGTGCTGCGTGCGACCAAGGCGATGAAAAAACTGAAGACGGCCAAGGAGCGCGCCGAGTTCATCACCGCCCACTGCACCGGCCTGATGATTCCCGATCTGGACCGGCTGACCGTGCCCGACTGGACGCAACTGCAGGTGCGCATCGACGATTTTTTAAACAAACCGGCGGACTTCTTTCGGAGCGCGACATCGAAGTGATCCTCGATGTGGTGCCGCTCATTTACTCGGTAAGTGAGGCGGAAATCCTGGAGTGGGACGCCGGCAAGGCCTTGCGCCGCTACGACATTGCGATCACTCGCCTTGGCGTGAAACAGGAGTAGAGCGGGATGGCGGACGATAGATATTCGCTCAAATACGCAGCCTTCAATGAGAGTGGGTTGGCGTTCGGTAATACCAGCCCTACGAACGGTGTGTCAGCACCAGGCACGTTCGCGAGGGATCAGCTGTCGGGCCTCGACCTGGCGCTGGAGAAACTTGGGCTCAAACTCGGGTTGCTGACCACGGCGATCGAGTCGCTGACCGTGAAGCTATCGGCGCAACGATTGTTTTCCCAAACGATGGGCGCTGGCACCAAGGGTGAGTCGGCCAATGAGCCAAAGGGTAAGTCGGGTGGCGGTATCGAACCACCGGCGCTGCTCAAACCCGCGATAGCGATGGACTCGGCCATGGCCGATCTGAAGCAGGCCGGCCACTTCACGCCTCGCCAGATTGCAGAAATGGCGGAGCCAACCCAGCGTATCGCCAGTGCGCCGTTGGTGGCGGCCGGCGGGACCACGGCGGTTGAGGTGGTGAGGATGCAAAGCCTGGCGGCCAGGGCAGGAGTCGGCAGCGATTTGCCCAATGCCTCGGACCGGCAATTGGCGCTGTTGCGTTTCGCCAGTGATGCGGGTGTTACAGCATCGACGTTCAAAATGCCAGCCATGGAAGCCGCCGAGATGCTGCTTGGCTGGCGCACCTCCATGAAGCTCAGCGCAGAGAAAGCGTTTGATCTGGCGGACGCTACCAACCACCTGAGCAAGATTCCCGGTGGTGCGAAAGCGAGTGAGATCGGCACAGTGTTGCAGCGTGACGGTGCGGCCGCGACGGTGGCGGGCCTGGCCCCTGCGCAAGCCGCTGCGTTGACAGCGGCATTGCTCAATACCGGTTCGCAACAAACTGAAGCCAGCGTAGCGCTCAATAGCTTCACGACTGCCATGGGCAAGGGCGATCAAGCCTCCGCCACTGAGCAAGCGGCCTGGAAGCAGTTGGGGCTGGAACCGAACGCGGTGGCGAGCGGCTTGCGCGACAAGGACACCGCGCCTGGCACAGTGATGTCGGTGCTTGCGGCTTTGAGCGCGCAACCTGCCGAGAAGCGTTCGGCGCTGGCCTCCACGTTGTTTAGCTCCGGTGATGAAGCGGTGCTGCGCATGGCGCAGAAACTGGCCGATGTGAATGAAGCCTTCGGACAGGTGAAAGACCCAGCCCAGTACGCCACATCGCAGTTGGGGAATGGGGGCTCCGTGAGGCAGGACGCGTTGGCGCTGTCGAACACTCGGCAAGGTCAGTTGAACGTCTTGAGTGCGCGTGCCGAGCGGCTATCGGTGACCACGGGCAATGCCCTGGCGCCCGTCGAGGAAATCTCGCTTCAAGCGCTGGGTTCGGTGGCGGATGGTATGAGCGAGTTGGCCGAATCCTCACCTAAAGCCACCGCTGCCGTTGTGCTGGTTGCCGCCGCGATCAAACCGCTGGTGGGCATGCTGCTCAAAGCCCTCGGGGATGAGGTGGGCAGCCAAGCGGCCAAACGAGTCTTGGGGACTGCGAGCGTTACGGATGCGCAGGCTGTGGGGAGCTCCGCACTTTCCTCGGGAGGCATGATGGCCTCGTTGCGCTCGTTTACCCGCTGGATCCCCGGCATGTTCGCGTTAAGCGCGGTCCCCGAGGTGGTGGGCGGGGCCATGGACGGCGACCCCCGCCAGGTCGGGGCTGGCCTGGGCAGTGCTGGCGGCGGCTGGGCGGGAGCGTCGGCAGGCGTTACCGGCGGAGCTACTGTCGGCGCTTTTTTCGGTCCGCTTGGCGCGGCTATTGGTGGTGCGCTCGGTGCGGTCGCAGGCGGACTGGCGGGGAGCTGGATTGGCGGAGAGTCGGGTGCCTGGCTGGGTGACAAACTCGCCGCGCCCGCCGACAAACTCCCCCCTCCGGATCAAGCCGCCAAGGATCTGAGCAATGCCCAGGCCACCATCGCGCAGAACACCATGACCGCAAACATCTACATCAACGGCCAGGACCAGGCCAGCGCGAGTCAGTTGGCCAACCTGGTCGTGCAGCAGCTCTCGGGCCAATTCGGCTTGACGACCATGCCCAACTCACTCGCCATGCGCAGTGACGCGGCCCTGACCGACGGAGGTACGTGATGCGTCAGCAAATGGCACTCGGCAGTTTCATTTTCGGTTTGTCGAGAAACTTTGCGTACCACAGCCTGGTACGCACCTCGGACGGTGGCTGGAAGAGCATCGACATCCTCACCAGCAAACCCAAGTCCAGCCAGGTCGGCCAAGGCCTGCAAGGGCTGACGATCACCGGCAAGTCGATGTACGCCACCGCCATGGATCGCCTCGATGAGTTGCGTGCCTTGCAGGCGCAGCGAGTCCCCGTGCCGTTGGTCGATGGCGTCGGTCGCAATTGGGGCCTGTGGCAGATCAACAAGGTGACGGAAACCCAGACCGAGATCATTGATGACGGCACGGCGATGGTGGTCGGCTGGGTGGTTGAATTGACGGAGTTCGCCAATGCGTAGGGTTCGAAGTATCGCCGGTGATTCGGTGAATCTGTTGCTGTACCGCGAGCTTGAGCGCTGTGACGACATCGTCGAAGAGGCGCTCTGGCGGCTCAATCCGGGGCTGGCTGAATGGGGGCCTGTATTGCCGGCGGGCGTATGGGTGGTCTTGCCGGAAGTGGACCTCAAGCCCGTGGCAACCCCACCGGTTTCGGCCTGGGATTAAGGAGGCAACATGTCATTGGGTTTCACGCCTGCGGTGGAAGTGTACGGCGCGAACGCCGCGCTGCTCAACGCACGATTGCTCAGTTGGACACACGTCGACGCGGCAGGAATCGAGTCGGATCAATTGACCCTCACTATCAGCCTGGACGGGCTGGAAGGGTTGCCCAGCCTGGGCGGGAAAATCGGTTTGCGGGTCGGCTACCTGGAGTCGGGGCTGGTGGACAAGGGCGAGTTCGTCATCACCCGGCGCACGCCGACGCTGTTCCCGTTGCGCCTGACCTTGGTGGCCATGGCCGCGCCGTTCAGCGCGGCGGACCAGACCGGGTTCAAGCAGCGCCGATCCGTCAGCCATGGACCGACGACCCTGGGCGCGCTGTTTCGTCAACTGGCGTCCAGGCACGGTTTTTCTCCCCGAGTGGCGCCAGACCTGGCGCTGATCAAGATCGAGCACATCGACCAGTCCAACGAAACCGACATGGGGTTCCTGACGCGCCTGGCCCATCGTTATGACGCCGTCGCCAAGCCGATCAACGAGCTGTATGTGCTGGCTCGGCGCGGCCAGGCGAAGTCGTTGTCGGGCAAGGTCCTGCCCGAGATAAAACTGTCGGTGACGACCAACAATCGTCCTGGCGACCAGGCTTTTATTTCGGCCAAGCTGGATGAAACCGCCCGGGCGAAATACCAAGGCTGCAAGACCCGTTGGTGGGACGCGACGGCCGGCAAGCTGCAGGTCGAGGAGAGCGGCCTCGCGCCGTTCAAGACCCTGCGCCAGCGCTTCCAGAGCGCAGATGACGCCCGCGCTGCCGGTGAAGGCGAGGTGCGCAGGATGATGCGCGAAGCCCTCAAGGTGGCGATCGAGTGCCCTGGCAACCCGGGGCTGTCCGCCGAGGGTATCGTACTGCTGGACGCCACCTGGCCGGATTTCATGCGCGGTCGCTGGTCGATCGACAAGGTCACCGCCAGTGGCGACCGGGAAAAAAGCTATCGCTGCCTGATTGATGCGACCTGCCTGGATGCCAAGGCTTGACGCCATTCCTGTGGGGCTGGTGACTGCACTTTCTCTCAACATGCCCTGGGAGCGTGGCCGTAGGATGAGTGGTTCCCCGCGGCCGGGCATCGTCGCGCCGCCCTGGCTGGCAACGCAACTTCAGTAATGTTTTTTCGAGGGACGGTCTATGGACGTCACCCAAGCACAACTTATCAACATCATGCCCAACGCCCGCTCCCAAGCGGGCGTTTTTGTTTCAGCCCTTAACATCGCCATGTCCCGTCACCGTATCGCCACGCCTAAACGCATCGCTGCGTTCCTGGCGCAAATCGGCCACGAGTCGGGGCAGCTACGGTATGTGCGCGAGCTGGGCAGCGAAGCCTATCTAAGCAAATACGACACCGGCGCGTTGGCCGCTCGCCTGGGCAATACGCCGGTGGCGGACGGTGACGGCCAGAAGTATCGCGGCCGAGGTCTGATCCAGATTACCGGCCGTGACAATTATCGTCGTTGTAGTCTTGGCTTGTTCGGTGATGAACGGCTGCTGACGCTGCCTGAGCTTCTTGAGCAGCCGCAATGGGCATCCGAATCCGCCGCTTGGTTCTGGGAGCAGAGCGGCTTGAACGAGCTGGCCGATCGTGATCAGTTCAACAGCATCACCCGACGCATCAATGGCGGTTTGAACGGCTTGGAGGATCGCCTGCAACTCTGGGCGCGGGCGAGGGCGGTGTTATGCCAGCCTTTGGCCTGATGCCTTTCTCTGCTCGTACCCTGGGTATCGTCGTTTTACTGGCATTGTTGGCGGGTGGCCCGGCGATGCTGGCGTGGCGAATCCAGGATTGGCGTTATGGCCAGCAGTTGGCGCAGTTGGCCCAAGCCCAGGCCGCGATGTTGAATCAGATAACCCAAGCGGCCGCAACGCGGCAAAAGACCGAGCAAGACAAACGTCTAGCCCTTGAGCAGCAGCTGTCCGCCAGCGAACAAACCCATTACCGAGCCTTGAGCGATGCCCAACGTGACCAGGATCGCCTGCGCGATCGCCTTGCTACTGCCGATGTCCGGCTGTCAGTCCTCCTCGACGCCAACGATGTTGCCGCCGGTTGTGCAGTGCCTGCCGCCACCGGCGCCGGCGGCCTGGATCATGGCGCCCCACGCGCCCGACTTGACCCGGCGCATGCTCAACGAATTATCGCCATCACCGACGCCGGTGATCGCGGATTGATTGCCTTGCAGGCCTGTCAGGCCTATATCAGAGCGCTGGATCGGTAATCCGCCAAGCCTTGCAAGCTTCCATTGCTCGTGTACGGTAGGCCTCAATTGTGTGGAATCAGGAGAGCACCATGGACGACATCACCGAACTGGCCGCTGAGCTGGGCAGGCGCCTGCAGTTGCTCAATGCCCACGTCACCACGGCTGAGTCCTGCACGGGCGGCGGGATTGCCGAGGCGATTACCCGGATTCCCGGGAGTTCGGCCTGGTTCGAGGCCGGTTTCGTCACCTATTCCAATCGCCAGAAGACCCAGCAGTTGGGCGTACCGGCCGAGTTGTTCGGCACGGTAGGGGCGGTCAGCCGCGAGGTGGTCGAGGCCATGGCGCGAGGCGCCCAGCATAAAAGCCTGGCGCGTTTTGCCGTGGCGGTCAGCGGTGTAGCAGGGCCGGATGGTGGTTCGCCGAACAAGCCGGTGGGCACGGTGTGGCTGGCCTGGGGCGTTGGCGAAGCGGTGATCAGCGAGCAGCGATTCTTTGCAGGCAACCGCGACGAGGTCCGCCGACAAACGGTGAAGGCCGCGCTAGAGGGGCTGCTGCAACATGCCGCTGTAGAAATCTCAAATCAGGGGTAGGCGATCCTCAATCGCTGTGGAATAATACTGGCTACTTATACAGGTGTTGGCCGTCAGGCCTTATTGATTACGTGAGGACTTTAATGGACGACAACAAGAAGAAAGCCTTGGCTGCGGCCTTGGGTCAGATCGAACGTCAATTCGGCAAGGGTGCCGTAATGCGTATGGGCGATCAGGACCGTCAGGCTATTCCTTCCATCTCCACCGGCTCCCTGGGCCTGGACATCGCGCTTGGCATCGGCGGCCTGCCAAAAGGCCGAATCGTTGAAATCTACGGTCCTGAGTCTTCCGGTAAAACCACACTGACGCTGTCCGTGATCGCCCAGGCCCAGAAAGCCGGCGCGACCTGCGCCTTCGTCGACGCCGAACACGCCCTGGACCCGGAATACGCCGGCAAACTGGGTGTCAACGTCGACGACCTGCTGGTTTCCCAGCCGGATACCGGCGAACAGGCCCTGGAAATCACCGACATGCTGGTGCGTTCCAACGCGGTTGACGTGATCATCGTCGACTCCGTGGCGGCACTGGTACCCAAAGCTGAAATCGAAGGTGAAATGGGCGACATGCACGTGGGCCTCCAGGCTCGCCTGATGTCCCAGGCCCTGCGCAAGATCACCGGTAACATCAAGAACGCCAACTGCCTGGTGATCTTCATCAACCAGATCCGTATGAAGATCGGCGTGATGTTCGGCAGTCCGGAAACCACCACCGGTGGTAACGCGCTGAAGTTCTACGCCTCGGTTCGCCTCGATATCCGCCGTACTGGCGCGGTGAAGGAAGGTGACGAGGTGGTCGGCAGCGAAACCCGCGTCAAGGTCGTGAAGAACAAGGTGGCTTCGCCGTTCCGTCAGGCCGAGTTCCAGATTCTTTACGGCAAGGGCATCTACCTCAATGGCGAGATGATCGACCTGGGTGTGCTGCACGGTTTCGTCGAGAAGTCGGGCGCCTGGTATGCCTACAACGGCACCAAGATCGGTCAGGGCAAGGCCAACTCGGCCAAGTTCCTGGCGGATAACCCGGAAGTCGCCGCTGCTCTCGAGAAGCAACTGCGTGACAAGCTGTTGAGCCCGGTGGCAGACGTCAAGTCCGTGGCTAATCGCGAGACCGCTGACGACCTGGCAGACGCTGACATCTGATCGAATCGATGACCGTCGTACTCGATACCCTCGTCGCGGTGCGACGAACCGCGATGGACCTGCTCGCCAGGCGCGAGCATGGTCGAGTCGAGCTGACGCGTAAGCTGCGTCAGCGCGGCGCTCCCGATGAGTTGATCGACACAGCCCTCGACCGTTTGACCGAAGAGGGCTTGCTGTCGGAGTCCCGTTACCTGGAAAGCTTTGTCTCTTATCGCGCTCGCTCCGGTTATGGTCCTTTGCGAATTCGTGAGGAACTGGGCCAGCGTGGTTTGCAACGCCCGGATATCGAACTTGCCTTGCGCGAAAGCGGTATCGATTGGCAGGAGCAACTGACGGACACCTGGCGCCGCAAGTTCTCAGGACATTTACCCATCGATGCACGGGAACGAGCCAAACAAGGGCGTTTCCTGGCGTATCGAGGTTACTCCATGGAAATGATCAACCGCTTGTTCAGCGGTCGCGGTATGGATGATTAAACAAAAACGGCCTGCTATTTCGATAGCAGGCCGTTTTTTTATGGGCTCAGGTTACCTTGATCGGCTCCCAGGTGAGGGGGTGGGGTTTTGAGGCGGGCTGGGCCCAGTTTTCCGGCAGGTTGATGTAATCCACCAGTTCCCTCAAGCGACCGTGATCCCGGGCGTTGAAGGCAAACGCCAGTCGGGTCAGATGACTGAACTGGGCTTCGTCGTGCTCTTCACCGCTGTAGTCATGTTGATGAAAACAGTCGTTGAGGCACAAATCGGCGAATTCTCCCTGCATCTGCTGCAACGCCTGTTCGTTTAGCTTGTGATTCATGCGGATCACGAACTGATGCTTGAGCCAGCGGCTGGAGTGAAAGTTGCGGTAGAACTGGTTGATTTCTTCCACGGCCTCTTCGGCGTTGTACACCAGGCGCATCAGCTTCATGTCGGTGGGCAGGATGTAGCGGTTTTCCTCCAGTTGCTCGCGGATAAAGTTCAGGGCTCCTTGCCAGAACTTGCCCCCTGGAACATCCAGCAGGACCACCGGTACCAAAGGGCTCTTGCCTGTCTGTACCAGCGTCAGGACTTCCAGCGCTTCATCAAGCGTGCCGAAACCGCCGGGGCAGAGCACCAGTGCGTCGGCCTCTTTGACAAAAAACAGTTTACGGGTGAAGAAGAAGTGGAACGGCAGCAGGTTCGGCGTGCCCTCGACGGTCGGGTTTGCGTGTTGCTCGAAAGGCAGGGTGATGTTGAATCCCAGGCTGTGGTCGCGCCCTGCGCCTTCATGGGCGGCGGCCATGATGCCACCGCCGGCGCCGGTGATGACCATCATGTCCGAGCGGGCCAGCGCCGCCCCCAGCTCTCGGGCCAGGCCATACAGCGGATGTTCGATGGGTGTTCGGGCCGAGCCGAAGACCGTGACCTTGCGTCGGCCCTTGAACTGCTCGAGGGTACGGAAGGCGTGTTCCAGTTCCCTCAGGGCTTGTAGTGTGATCTTGGCATTCCAGCGGTTGTGATCTTCCTGGGCCATGCGCAGCACGGTCAGGATCATGTCTCGGTAAATGGGGAGGTTGGGGCTGTTGGGGGAGACCAGGTTGAGTTGCTCTTCGACCTTGCGGGTGAGGTCGTGGCCATGGTTCTCAAAATGACGACTGAGCAGGTCATTCGGTTTGTAAGGCATTCAGCTTCTCCTTCTTAACAGGACCCCGGCCCGGACGAGAGATTCATCGAGGCCACGACACTCCGTGTGTCGTTGTCAGCCCAAGCATCGGCCTGGAGGGTGACCTGGCTTGACGCGGTCTGCAGCAAGGCGACCAAGCCATCCAGCGGGTTCTGCTTTTCCCTTTGATAAAAAACAATCACACACCAAGGTGTTGGCCAGGCAGCCTCTTTCTGCCCGATGAAAATACTATGGATACTTTGAATCTAGACCGTCATGCCGATCTTTGCTGCCCTGATCATGGCGCGCAAAAGTGACCGTTGGCAACCGCTGATACATGCCGTGAACGATTGCACCGCTCGTCAGATTGCCGGCCGGGTGCGTGTCGCTCTGATTTACTGATAACAAGCGTGCCAATGCAATTTGACGCCCAGGGTTGGGTGCCACGTGATGGATTGCAGCGAATCGGGGCAGGGAGGCGGGAGAAATGACCAGGGTCACTCTGGAGCTCGACAGGCAGTTGTACTTGATGTTGTTGGAGTCGGCACAGGCCAATCGGGTGAGTCTTGAGGACGAATGCTGTCGTCGGCTGGGAGGGCGAGCATGGCGCTCGCGTTACTTGCAGGCGCTGGTGGCGGAGTTGCGCGCCGACGATGAGCAGCGGCGCGCAAATTCAGGTTGACTACTTCTTCGTCTTGGCCGGTTTCGGGCAATCCGATTCCTGGAAGCGCTCGGTCGCGACCGGGCGGTTGGTCTTAACCTCGGTGAACTCGTAGCGCATGGTTGCGCCCTTGGCCATCAACTTGCGGAAACCTGGATTGGTGCACACCGTAGAGCCCAACTGGAAATACACAGCCTTGGGGTCTGCGCGCATTTTCTGGGCGTGACTGCTTTGCACACTGAGATGGTTGATCAGCTCGGTGCCTTCGACGGTATAACCCTGGTCGAGAATGTCTTCGTTGATTGCCCGCGGCGTTCCGACGCTACTTTCCTTGGCGACGTTCTGCAGCATCTTGTTCAGTTCGAGTTCTTTCAGCGAAGCAGCCTGAGCGCTGAAGGACGTCGCCAGCAGAACGGCAACGGTAGGGACGATAAGGCGCAGCATGAAACTCTCCTGGTTCAGTGACTGGTGGTTCGACCGATCACATGACTGTGCGTTCAGTGGCCGGGAATTATAGGGGCACCAGGGTGGACGGTACAGGCTCGTGCGCTCTGGTAGACTGCCGGCCTTTATTGCCCTGCCGAGTGTTGTTCGTGTCGAGTTTTCCTTTCTGCCGGCGTTGCCCATGATGAATCACGCCCCTAACGCCGTAGCCCGCCTGCGCGACCAGCGCATCGATGAAGGAATCAGGCCGATCCAGGCCCGTGGCTGGCGTGCGCCCCGTTGCGGCGCCTGCCGAGTGATCCAGAGCCATTGCCTGTGCGCCTGGCGTCCGAGTGTCGAGACCCGCTCCGGGGTTTGCCTGATCATGACCAACAAGGAAGTGTTCAAACCGAGCAACACCGGTTGGCTGATTGCCGACGTCGTGCGCGACAATCACGCGTTCATCTGGTCGCGCACCGACGTCGACGAGCAACTGCTGGCGCTGCTGAACGATCCGCAATGGCAACCGTACCTGGTGTTTCCGGGCGAATACGTCGAGCCATCACGGGTTACCCATACGGTTGATCTTGATCATTCCAAGCGCCCGCTGTTCATTCTGCTGGATGCGACCTGGACCGAGGCGCGGAAGATTTTTCGTAAAAGCCCGTATTTCGACCGACTGCCGATCCTGAGCCTGCTGCCTGACAGACTGTCGCGTTACCGCCTGCGCCGTTCGACCCGCAGCGAGCACCTGTGCACCGCCGAAGTGGCGGCATTGTGTCTGGAGCTGGCGGGGGACAGCGCTGCCGCTTCGGCCCTGGACGCCTATTTCGATGTGTTCAGCCAGCATTACCTGGGCGCCAAGGGCCAGCAGGAGGTGAACGTCTCGACCCCGGCCCACGCCGAGTTGCAACCCTTTATCCGTACGCCGCAAGCAGTATTGGACCAATAGTGGCGCATACTTGACACTGTGATGGCCGAGCTGCTTGACCACCCCGGCTTCGCTGGGCATGCTTGGCGCCGACCGGGGCGCCGCCAATGTTTGAAACGCCGTGTTTGGCGCTGAATGTGCCCCTGTGGATGCCGCTGCATGGCGGTGTCTTGAGTTGTCTTGGCGAGGCGCGAATGCATCGGGCCTGCCATTAAAAACAGGATCATCTGAAAAATGGCCACATACGAAATCCTGATTGCCGATGACCATCCGCTCTTTCGCAGCGCATTGCATCAGGCTGTGACCCTGGGCCTCGGTCCGGCTGTCCGGTTGACGGAGGTGGCCAGTATCGCGGAACTGGAGGTCCAGTTGACGGCGAAGGCCGATTGGGACCTGGTGCTGCTAGACCTGAACATGCCCGGTGCCTATGGTTTTTCAGGGCTGGTGCTGTTGCGGGGCCAATACCCGCAGATCCCCGTGGTCATGGTCTCGGCCCAGGAAGAAGCCTCGGTGATGGTCAAGGCCCGGGAGTTCGGCGCCAGCGGATTCATACCCAAGTCCAGTTCCCTTGAGATGATTCAGAAGGCCGTGAAGGCGGTCCTGGACGGCGATGTCTGTTGGCCGCCCCAGGCGTTCGAGGCGGTGAGCGTGTCCGAGGAAGCCAAGGCCGCCAGCGAGGGGCTGGCCAGTCTCACGCCGCAGCAGTTCCGGGTGTTGACCATGGTCTGCGAAGGCTTGCTGAACAAACAGATTGCCTACGAACTGAACGTTTCGGAGGCCACCATCAAGGCTCACGTCACGGCGATCTTTCGTAAACTGAACGTGCGCACCCGGACCCAGGCGGCCTTGCTGCTGCAACAACTTGAGTCAATTTCACCGCAGGCTTAGTGTTCCGGTTCACGCTTTTTTGACCGGGTTTGAATTAGCTTCTCCACTCCTTTTCGATCAGTTGCCCACTCTATGTCACCTTTTAAAGGCCAGACCGGCCTGAAACGCATCCTCAACGCCTCCGGCTATTCCTTGGACGGGCTGCGTGCAGCTTTTGTCGGTGAAGCGGCTTTCCGTCAGTTGGTGTTGCTCAATGTCGTGTTGATTCCGTTGTCATTCTTCCTGAACGTCAGTCGTGTCGAGCAGGCGCTGCTGATTGCCGTGTGCCTGTTGGCATTGATCGTGGAATTGCTCAACTCGGCGGTGGAGGCGGCCATCGACCGCATCTCCCTGGAGCTGCACCCGTTGTCGAAAAACGCCAAGGACATGGGCAGCGCGGCCCAGTTCGTCGCCCTGACGATGATCGCGTTGGTGTGGGGCCTGATCCTGCTGTAACGGCTCAGGCAATGGTCGGCAGCACGATTTCGTCGCTGCGCTGGGCCCCGGCGGTGAAGGCCCGGCACAGCTCGAGGAATTCGCGCATGGCCGAGGTCTGGTACTTCTGTTTATGCCAGATGAAATAAAACTGCCGCGCCAGGTCCATGTCCGGGGTTTCCACTGCGACAAGGCTGCCTCGGCGGAAGGCGTCGCGCAGGGCCAGGCGTGAGATGCAGCCAATGCCCAGGCCGGATTCCACGGCGCGCTTGATGGCTTCGGTGTGTTCCAGCTCCAGGCGGATATTCAGCGCGCTACGGTGATGACGCATGGCCTGGTCGAAGGTCAGGCGTGTGCCGGAACCCTGTTCCCGTAGAATCCACGCCTCATGGGTCAGTTCCTCCATCGTCGCCTGGCCGCGCTTGGCCAGCGGGTGTTGAGGGGCGCAGAACACCACCAGTTCGTCCTCGACCCAGCTCTGCACCTCAATGTCCGGATGGCTGCAGTCACCTTCGATTAGACCCAGATCAATTTCATAGTGAGCAACCTGGTGCACGATATTGGCAGTGTTCTGCACGTGCAGCTTCACTTGGCTTTCTGGATGGCGCTGCATGAAACCGCCGATCAACAAGGTCGCCAGGTAATTGCCGATGGTCAGTGTCGCGCCGACCGCCAGTGAGCCGAAACCGGACTTGCCGTTGAGCAGGTCTTCGATTTCCTTGGCCTGGTCCAGCAGCGCCACTGCCTGGGGCAGCAGTTGTTTGCCCAGGGCATTGAGGCTCAGGCGCTTGCCGGCACGGTCGAACAATTGGCAGCTCGATTGCCGCTCCAGTTCGGTGATGGAGGTGCTGGCCGCCGACTGCGACAGATTGAGTTGGCCCGCAGCGCGAGACACGCTTTCCTGCTGGGCCACGGCGACGAAGACTTGAAGTTGACGGAGAGTAAATCGCATATCGATATAACCGATAACCCTTATCTTAATAATCCATTTAACAGATATTGTCGCCGCCATTAGAATGCGATGCAATTGCGCAGATTATCGGCGCAGGCATTATTCCCAGGAGTCCCCGTACATGAGCAACATGAACCACGAGCGTGTCCTCAGTGTTCATCACTGGAACGACACTCTGTTCAGCTTCAAGTGCACCCGCGATCCGGGTCTGCGCTTCGAGAACGGTCAGTTCGTGATGATCGGCCTGCAACAGCCCAATGGCCGCCCGCTTATGCGCGCTTACTCGATTGCCAGCCCGAACTGGGAAGAGCATCTCGAATTCTTCAGCATCAAGGTGCCTGATGGTCCGCTGACCTCCCAGTTGCAGCACCTGAAGGAAGGTGACGAGATCATCATCAGCAAGAAACCCACCGGCACCCTTGTGCTGGACGATCTCAAGCCTGGCAAGCATTTGTACCTGCTCAGCACCGGTACTGGCCTGGCGCCGTTCATGAGCGTCATCCAGGATCCGGAAACCTATGAGCGTTTCGAAAAAGTGATCCTGTGCCACGGCGTGCGTTACGTCAATGAAGTCGCTTACCGCGAGTTCATCACCGAACACCTGCCGCAGAACGAGTTCTTCGGCGAAGCGCTGCGTGACAAGCTGATCTACTACCCGACCGTGACGCGCGAGCCGTTCGAGAACGAAGGCCGCCTGACCGACCTGATGCGCAGCGGCAAGCTGTTCCGCGACATCGGCCTGCCACCGATCAACCCGCAGGACGACCGCGCCATGTTGTGCGGCAGCCCGAGCATGCTCGACGAGACCAGCGAAGTGCTTAACAGCTTCGGCCTGACCGTTTCGCCGCGTATGCGCGAGCCGGGTGATTACCTGATCGAGCGGGCGTTTGTAGAGAAGTAAGCTGCAGTCTGTGGAGTGGCTGATGACCGTGACCCGGTCCAACAGTTGTCCACAAAAAAAAGCCCGCGCCGCCTGAATAAGGCCGCGCGGGCTTTTTCGTTCCTGGCGATCACTGCTTAGCTGGAATCACTTCCAACACCCGGATCAACCCCGGCTGCGGGTAATGCCAGCGAACGTCCACATCCCAGAACTGCGCACCATATTCCCGTTCCGCTGTAGGAACCTGGTATGCCGGGCGTGGGTCTTGGGCCAGACATTGTTCGATCAGCGCCACCAAGGGCTCTGCCAGGCGCGTGGCGTGATCCTGGGCTTGTAGCAGGGCTGTGTCCGCCCATTGCACGGGGATGAGCTCAGGTGCTGCACTGGCGATGTTGTTGGACGCCGCGCCTATGATGTCGGCGTAAGGCACGTAGGGCTTGATGTCCAGCACCGGCGTGCCGTCCAGCAGGTCGATGCCCGAGATCCACAGACGCCCGGCTTCGACCCGCTCCAGCTTCACCACCGATTGGCCGATGCCATTGGGACGGTGGGTGGCGCGGGTGGCGAACACGCCCATGGACTTATTGCCACCCAGGCGCGGCGGCCGCACTTTCAATCGCGGCTTGTCTTCCAGGGCCTGGTGGAACAGGAACAGCAGCCAGACATGGCTGACCTGCTCCAACCCCTGCACCGCCTCGCCTTGATCGAACGGCGCCACCAGCTCCAGCACTCCGCGCGCGGCGGGGGCCAGTTGCGGTTGGCGGGGAATGGCGAACTTCTCCTTGAAACAGGAGCGGACGAAGCCGATGGGGGAGACGCTGTAGGTCATGGGTTGAAATCGAGGCGAGATGGAGAGGGCATGATAACGCGAGAGCTGAAATCGACACGGTCCTCTGTGGCGAGGGAGCTTGCTCCCGCTGGGCTGCGAAGCGGCCCCCCTGGTGTTGTCTGACACACCGCGAGGGGACGCTGCGCGTCCAGCGGGAGCAAGCTCCCTCGCCACAAAAGCCCCCAGGATTCAGCAATCCTTCAGCGTCAGCCGCGCACGCGCAGCGTCAGGCCCTTGAGGAAATTGCGCAGCAACTGGTCGCCACACGGGCGATAGTTGGTGTGGCCGAACTTGCGGAACAGCGCGCTCAGTTCCGGCTTGGACACCGGGAACTCGGCGGCCTTGAGGATGGCGTGCATGTCGTCCTCCTTCAGCTCGAACGCCACTCGCAGTTTCTTGAGAATGATGTTGTTGGTCACCGGCACTTCGATCGGCTGCGGCGGGCGGCTTTCGTCCTTGCCGCGCTTGAAGATCACCAGGCCATCGAGAAAATGCGCCATGACCTCGTCAGGGCAGAACACGAAGCCTTCTTCCTCGTCTTTCTTGAGGTAGCCCGCCAGGTCGGCCAGGGAGACTTCCAGGCCGCCCAGCTTGATGATCTCGATGACTTTCTTGTCGCTGATGTCGAGCATGTAGCGCACGCTGCGCAGTACGTCGTTGTGAATCATGTGTGCAGTCCTGATCGATCGGCAGTGGGCGCCCCGGTTCGGTGCGGCGCCGGAAAATTAGAATTTCTCTTTGGCAGACAGGTAGCGCCACTGGCCCAGCGGCACCTTGCCGATGGACACGCCGCCGATGCGAATGCGGCGAATGGCGACGACCTTGAGCCCGACCGCCTGGCAAAACAGGGCGATCACGCCGGGCTGCGGGTTTTTCATGGCAAAGCGCAGGCGGTTCTCGTTCTGCCAGCTGGCCTTGACCGCCGGCAGTTCCTTGCCCTTGTAGGTCAAGCCATGGTTCAGGCGATTGAGGCCATGGGCGACCATCTCGCCTTCGACTTCCACCACGTATTCCTGCTCGATCTTGGCGGCGTCGGCGGTGAGCTTGCGCAATATCTTCCAGTCCTGGGTGAAGACCAGCAGCCCGCTGGCGTTGGCCTGCAGATCGGCGCTGGCGCTCAGGCGCAGGAAATGGCCCTTGAGTGGGCGTTTGCCGAAGCGATGTTCTTCGCTCAGGGTCTGCGGTCCAAGGGAGGCCATTGCGGTGTCTACATCCATGCCCGCCGGGACGTTCAGCAGGAGCGTCACCGGCTCCGGCGCGGTGGCCTTGGCCTCGGGGTCGAGTTCGACCTTCTGGGTGGTGACCTTGAACTGCGGTTCATCGATCACTTCGCCATCCACGGTGACCCAGCCGCCCTCGATGAACAACTCAGCCTCCCGACGGGAACAGCCGACGAGTTCGATGAGGCGTTTGGAGAGACGAATCGGGTCAGTCATGACGGGGGCCGTAACAAAAAGAGGGTGGGCATTGTACCTGCCTGGCGCCGGTTAATCGCGGGTCCATTTGCCTCATGCCGTTTTTAGCCGCGTCCAGCCTTCAGGTCGGGCTGCTTGTAGCGCATGTGCAGCAGCGGGTAGGGTTGGTTCATGCCATCTTTCGCCGAGCGCCCGACCACTTCGAAGCCTTGCTTGAGGTAAAAGCCCAGGGCTTGCGGGTTCTGCTCGTTGACGTCCAGTTGATCGGCGTTCAGCTGTTCCATGGCGTAGTGCAGCAGTTGCTTGCCCAGGCCCTGGCCACGGTGCTGCGGGTCGATGAAGAGCATCTCGATCTTGCCGGCCGCGACGCCGGCGAAACCGGTGATCCGCTGGCGCGAGTCCCGGGTGCAAATGAGCATCACCGCATCCAGGTAACGGGTGAGCACCAGGTTTTTCAGCAGCTCGATGTAGCTGTCCGGCAGGAAGTCGTGGGTGGCTCGTACCGATGCCTCCCACACCTGGGTCAGTTCCTGGTAGTCGCTCGGTTTCGGTGTGTGGATGACCGAATGCTGACGCATGCCCGCCTGTTCCTTGTGCTGGATGTTCGGTGTTTCTCCATACGATAGCCGTAAAAAAGCCCCGCATCTTGTCGCAAGGCAGGGCTTTTCAGTTTTTTCGAGGTGGCCGAGCAATGGCTGGAGGCACAGAACCTGTGGCGAGGGAGCTTGCTCCCGCTGGGCAGCGCAGCGGCCCCCGGTTTTTTGCGATTGCTGCGCAATCGAGCGGGAGCAAGCTCCCTCGCCACAAAAGCCGGCTCGGCTTGAGCCCAAGAAGCCTGGATCAACCGATCTGCTCAGCCCACAAATCGTACTCGTCGGCATCAGTCACCTTGCACCAGACTTTGTCGCCCGGCTTGAGGTTGCTGCCATTGTCGATGAAGACGTTGCCGTCGATTTCCGGGGCGTCGAAGAAGCAGCGGCCCACGGCGCCTTGCTCGTCCACTTCATCCACCAGCACTTCGATTTCACGGCCGATGCGCATTTGCAGGCGCGCCGAGCTGATGGCCTGCTGGTGCGCCATGAAGCGTTCCCACCGGTCCTGCTTGACGTCGTCCGGCACCACGTCCAGGTCCAGGTCGTTGGCCGGTGCGCCTTCGACAGGGGAATACTGGAAGCAGCCGACGCGGTCGAGCTGGGCTTCGGTCAGCCAATCCAGCAGGTACTGGAAGTCTTCTTCGGTTTCACCGGGGAAGCCGACGATGAAGGTCGAGCGGATGATCAGGTCCGGGCAGATTTCGCGCCAGTTCTTGATGCGGGCCAGGGTCTTGTCTTCGAACGCCGGGCGCTTCATGGCCTTGAGGACTTTCGGGCTGGCGTGCTGGAACGGGATGTCCAGGTACGGCAGGATCTTGCCGGCGGCCATCAGCGGGATCAGTTCGTCGACGTGCGGGTATGGATAGACGTAATGCAGGCGAACCCAGACGTCGAGGGTGCTGAGGGCTTCGCACAGTTCGGTCATGCGGGTTTTCACCGGCGCGCCGTTCCAGAAGCCGGTGCGGTATTTCACGTCGACGCCGTAGGCACTGGTGTCCTGGGAGATCACCAGCAGTTCCTTGACGCCGGCCTTGACCAGGCGCTGGGCCTCGTCAAGCACATCGCCCACCGGGCGGCTCACCAGCTTGCCGCGCATCGACGGGATGATGCAGAAGCTGCAGCTGTGGTTGCAGCCTTCGGAAATCTTCAGGTAGGCGTAGTGGCGCGGGGTCAGCTTGATGCCTTGCGGCGGCACCAGGTCGATCAGCGGGTTATGGTCCTGGCGTGGCGGCACGACGTCGTGCACGGCGTTGACCACCTGCTCGTACTGCTGCGGACCGGTCACGGACAACACGCTCGGGTGCACGTTGCGGATGTTGCCTTCTTCCACGCCCATGCAGCCGGTGACGATAACCTTGCCGTTTTCCTTGATGGCTTCGCCGATCACTTCCAGGGACTCGGCCTTGGCCGAGTCGATGAAGCCGCAGGTGTTGACCACCACCACGTCAGCGTCCTGATAGGTGGACACAACGTCATAGCCTTCCATGCGCAACTGGGTCAGGATGCGCTCGGAGTCGACCAGAGCCTTCGGGCAACCCAGGGATACGAAGCCAACCTTCGGATTGGCGGGCGCGGTAGTGGTGGACATGTCTAACCTCGGTGTAGGGGGATCGTCTCTTGCCGAGACAGGGCGCCTGGCGCGCCTCTGATCAAAAAGTGCGCAATTCTATCTGTGGCCGGGCTGCTTGACCAGCTTTATACCGGGAAATGCGACGAGTGCTGCGCTATGCTTCGCGCCTTTGCGTTCTGACGATTGCTACAGTCAACAAAACGTCTGTAACAATACGTAAAACAACGCATGCTGCCTCAACAAAGCATAGTGCTTCGTTCAAGAAGCCAGGTCTGGAATCAGGAGTGTTGGATGGGTCATGCAAGTAGTCAGGCGGCAAGTGCCGAGCATTCGGCAGCGAAACCGCTGAGCATGCTGGTCGCGGCGGTCGGAGTGGTTTATGGCGACATCGGCACGAGCCCGTTGTACACCCTCAAGGAAGTGTTTTCCGGTGCCTACGGCGTACCTGTCAATCATGATGGTGTACTGGGGATTCTCTCGCTGATTTTCTGGTCGCTGATCTGGGTCGTGTCGATCAAGTACATGATGTTCGTGCTGCGTGCCGACAACCAGGGCGAGGGCGGGATCATGGCGCTTACCGCCCTGGCGCGGCGGGCAGCGGCGGGACGGGCGAGGTTGCGCAAATTGCTGGTGGTCTGCGGCCTGATCGGCGCGGCGCTGTTCTACGGCGACAGCATGATCACGCCAGCGATCTCCGTGCTCTCGGCCATTGAAGGCCTTGGCCTGGCGTTCGAAGGCATCGATCACTGGGTGGTGCCCTTGTCGCTGGTGGTGCTGGTGGGGCTGTTCCTGATCCAGCGCCACGGCACTGCACGGATCGGCACCCTGTTTGGCCCGATCATGGTGACCTGGTTCCTGGTGCTCGGCGCCCTGGGCGTGTACGGCATCGCTCAACATCCGGAAGTGTTGCAGGCGGTGAACCCGGTCTGGGCCGTACGTTTTTTTATCGTCCACCCGGGCATGGGCGTGGCGATCCTCGGTGCCGTGGTGCTGGCGCTGACCGGCGCCGAGGCGCTGTACGCCGACATGGGGCACTTCGGCCGCAAACCGATTGCCCGCGCCTGGTTCATCCTGGTGTTGCCGGCGCTGGTGCTTAATTACTTCGGCCAGGGCGCGTTGTTGCTGGGCGACCCGGAAGCGGCGCGCAACCCGTTTTATCTGCTGGCGCCGAGCTGGGCGCTGCTCCCGTTGGTGGGCCTGTCGACCCTGGCCACGGTGATTGCCTCGCAAGCGGTGATTTCCGGTGCGTTCTCCCTGACGCGCCAGGCGATCCAGCTCGGTTACATCCCGCGCATGTACATCCAGCACACCTCCAGCGCCGAGCAGGGCCAGATCTATATCGGTGCGGTGAACTGGTCGCTGATGGTCGGCGTGGTACTGCTGGTGCTGGGGTTCGAATCTTCCGGCGCGTTGGCTTCGGCCTATGGCGTGGCGGTGACCGGTACCATGCTGATGACCACGATCCTGGTGTCCGCCGTGATACTGCTGTTGTGGAAGTGGCCGCCGCTGCTGGCTGTTCCGTTGCTCCTCGGTTTCCTTTTGGTGGACGGCCTGTACTTCGCCGCCAACGTGCCGAAAATCATCCAGGGCGGTGCGTTCCCGGTCATCGCCGGTATTGCCTTGTTCGTGCTGATGACCACGTGGAAGCGCGGCAAACAATTGCTGGTGGAGCGCCTGGATGAAGGGGCGCTGCCGCTGCCGATCTTCATCAGCAGCATCCGCGTGCAGCCGCCGCACCGTGTCCAGGGCACCGCCGTGTTCCTGACCGCGCGTTCGGACGCTGTGCCTCACGCCCTGTTGCACAATCTATTGCACAACCAGGTGCTGCATGAGCAAGTGGTGCTGCTGACGGTGGTGTACGAAGACATTCCCCGGGTACCGCCGCAACGGCGCTTTGAGGTCGATGCCTACGGCGAAGGGTTCTTCCGGGTGATCCTGCACTTTGGCTTTACCGACGAGCCGGACGTTCCGCAGGCGCTCAAGCTCTGTCATCTCGATGATCTGGACTTCAGCCCGATGCGCACCACCTATTTCCTCAGTCGCGAGACCGTTATCGCCTCCAAGCTTGAGGGCATGGCCCGCTGGCGCGAGATACTGTTCGCTTTCATGCTGAAAAATGCCAACGGCAACCTTCGTTTCTTCAATCTGCCGTTGAACCGGGTGATTGAACTGGGGACGCAGGTGGAGATGTAGCATCAGGAAAACAAAAGCCCTCGTTGCCTTGCGGCGGCGGGGGCTTTTTTGTAGGCGACACAAAAGCTGATGCCAAGGTAATGCTGTTCACTTAAGGCAATCGACAAGCCCGTGGCGAGGGAGCTTGCTCCCGCTGGGCCGCGAAGCGGCCCCAAAACCTGCCAAATGCGGGGAGTCAGGCACACCGCACCCGCCGGTTTGCGACTGCTTCGCAGTCGAGCGGGAGCAAGCTCCCTCGCCACGGGTCCATCATTTTTCTTGAATGAACGGTAATAGCTCCCATAGAGGTGGGGCAGTCGAGCACAAAAAAGCCCCGGCAACCTTGAGGCTGCCGGGGCTTTTTGTCAGGCGTGTGTCGACTTACTGTTCGGCGACCTTGTTCTGCCGCTCGTTGATCTCATCGATCAAGCGCTTGGCCAGGGCCGGGTAGTTTTCGTCGAAGTGATGGCCGCCGGGCAGCTTGATGGCTTCACCCACGGCAGTCTTGTCGGTGCAGCCGCTTTCGTCGGCTTCTTCACCGCCGTAGATGCACACCACTTTCTCGGCTGGCAGCTTGGCCATTTCCGGGCCGGTGGCGGCTTCGGTGCCGGCGTTGCCGAGCCAGCCTTCGACTTCGATCTCGAAGCTGCCGGTGCGGGCGAAAGCCAGCAGGATGATCGCATCGACCCGCTGTTGTTCGGTGGCTGGCAGGCGATTGTAGATGGCTGGCAACACGTCGGCACCGAAGGAGTAGCCGGTCAGGATGAAGCGCTTGGTGCCCCAGACCTGACGGTAGTGCTGCATCAGTTCGGTCAGATCCGCCGCGCTTTGCTCCGGGCTCTTGTGCTGCCAGTAGTAGCGCAGGGTGTCGATGCCGACCACTGGGTAGCCAATCTTGGCCATTTCATCGGCCACGTCGCGGTCCAGATCACGCCAGCCGCCGTCTCCGGAGAGAAACAGGGTCACGGTATCCCGCGTCTGGCTGGCTGGGACTTCCACCACCGGGATGCTCAGGCCGCCCTTGGCCTTGTCGGTGTCGACCAGGATCTTGCGCAGTTCGTTGTTCAGGACTTGCGGCAGATTGATGTCGTAGTCGCTGATGCTGGTCTCGGCATTCGACTGATCGCGTACGAAGCCGGCGCTGGTGTCGTCGGGGTTATCGTTCCAGGCCACCAGCCAGTGGCCGTGGGCTGCGCTTTTGGGCAGCAAGTGTGTGCAGCCGGGTTTTTCCAGGGCCAGGTCCACCGACACGGCCTTGGCCTTGTCATCCTTCTGCTCGGCCAGCCAGCGCCAGGCCAGCACAGCGCCAGGGCCGATGCCGCTGACCAGCGTGGCTGACCCTTGGAGCTGCCGCAGACCCATCTGCAGGGCGCGACCTTGCAACAGGCAGTCCTTGGGCAGGATCACCTGAACGATCTGCGCCGAGCCGCTGCGGCTGAGGGTCGTCAACTGCGTGTCGCTGAGCTTCTGGTCTTCATTGACCGCCACCAGCACCTGGGCGCGCGGCTTGGTGCCGGGGATGACCCGAGTCATCGCGACGCCATCGGTGGGCGCCAGTTGTTCCAGGGTCGGTTGCGGGGCCGGGCGGTTCCAGTACCAGTAACCACCACCGAGAATCACCGCCAGCACCAGCAGGGCGGCCACTACGTATCGCCAGGAGCGTTGCATCATCAGCGTTTCACCAATCCAGTCAGGCCGCCTGCAATCAGGGCGGCGGTATCAGCCAGCGCCACCAGCGGATCGAGTCCGGCGGGCACGGCCATGTAGCGAGGTTCCCAGTCAGGCTGGAATTTGTCTTTGAAGCGGCGCAGCCCCTGGAAGTTATAGAGCTGCTCGCCACGGCGGAACACCATCGAACCCAGGCGTTGGGTCAATGGTGCGCCGCGACGCGGTTGCAGGCCTGACAGCGGGACCATGCCGAGGCTGAAGCGGGCGTAGTCATGATTTTTATAATGCTGGATGAGACCGACCATCATGAACTCCATGGTCAGTTTCGGGGCCTCGGGGTGGGCGCGCATCAGGTCGAGGCTGGCCAGTTCGTGGCTGTGGGTTTCCAGCAGGTTGGCGAACGCCACCGGCCGGCCCTCGAAACGAATCACGGCGATGCGGAAATGCTTGAGGTAGTCATCACTGAAACGGCCCAGGGAGAAACCTTTCTCACGCACGTTCTTGCCGGTCAGCCAGGCATCGGAAATGACCTTGAGCTCATCCATCGGCGCCAGGCCCGGTTCGTGGATCTCCAGCGACAGGCCGTCACGGGTGCCGCGGTTCCAGGTGTAGCGCAAATCCTTCATCTCTTTGCCCTTGGCTTCGAGATCGAAACGCTTGAGGTCGACCCGTGCTTCCTCGCCCAGCTTGATGGCTGTCAGGCCGATGTCCATGTAGTACGGCAGGTTCTCGGCACGTACCTGATAGAACACGGGGCGGGCGTGGTGGATGTCACACAGGTCGCGGAACTGCCAGATCATTTCAGCCCGTTGCTGGGTAGGACCGATCGGATCGTACAACGCCACCAGGCTGCGACCACGGCGGGCATACATCAGGAACGCTTCGTCGTTGGGGTGAAACAGCAACGCCTTGTCGCCGGTCAGGGCCAGTCCACCGTCGGGTTGCGAAGACGTCATGAGAATCGTCTTGGCCCGCTCCAGTTCTTCTGTCGTCGGCAAATGGATCACCGGTCGTGCGGTGCGCAGCAACCAGGTCAGGGACACCACCACCAGCAACACCGCGGCCCCCAGCAGGGAGCGCAGGCCGCGAGGGGCGTCGGCATCAAGCGTGAACTGCCACCAGAGTTGATGGCTGTAGGGCACATCCTGGTAAGCAAACAGCAGCAGCCAGATCGACGCGCCCAGCACGCAGATACTGGCGATCAGGAACAGTGGGGAAAAGGGCAGTTCAGTCAGGCGGCTGGGACGATAAAAGGAACGCCGGAACACCGCCAGCAGGGCGGCCGTCAGGGTCAGTAACGTGGCTTCTTCCCAGTCGAAGCCCTTGAGCAGCGAGAGCAGGGCGCCCACCAGGAGCAAGACCGTGGTCAGCATCCAGGCGGCTGACAGGCGACGGCGCAAGCCTTGGGCGAGCAACAGGCACAACACGCCCACCAGGCTGGCGCCGAAGTGCGAAGCGTCGACCAGTCGATGAGGGATCAGGAAGCCGATGTGCTCCAGGCGGGTGTCGATTTCCGGTGTCACCCCGGAAAACAGCAGCACCACGCCCGAAAGAAACACCAGCACCGCCAGGATCGGCGCAGCGAAACCCGATGCCGCCCGCAGGCTCTGGCGCGTCTGGAACAGCCGTTGCGCTTCGTTGATCAGCAACAGTACGCAGGCCACCAGCATCGGCAACAGCACATAGATCAAGCGATACAGCAACAGCGCGGCGGCCAGTGGCGCGGCCCCGAGTTTGTCGGCGAACGCGGCCAGCAGGATCGCTTCGAACACGCCGACACCGCCCGGTACATGGCTGAGCACCCCGGCAGCCAACGCCAGCAGGTACACCAGCAGGAAGGCGCCAAACGGCGGCGCTTCGGGCAGCAACAGATACAACACGGTGGCGGCGGCGGCGACATCCAGCGCGGTGATCACCAGTTGCAGGAAGGTCAGGCGTCGGCCCGGCAGGCGCAGTGTGCGGCGCCCGGCTTTTACCAGCAGGCTGTCACGATGAGGCTGTTCCGGCAGGCGTCTGCGGTAAATGCCGATGGCCAACACGCTGGTGAGCAGCAGCACCGCCACGGAAATGGCCCCCAGCAAAGTCGCAGGCAGGTGCAGCGCGGCGGACGCGGCGGGCAGGTTGCTGAGCGTCGCCAGGGCCGCCAACGGCGGCAACGCGCAGCCCAGGGACAGGCTGGCGAACAGCGTCATGTGGGCGACATCCGAGGCCCCCAGGCCATGACGCGCGTACAGACGGTAGCGAACAGAGCCGCCCGACAGCAGTGACAGGCCAATGGCATTGCCGATGGCGAACGCGGTGAACCCACCCAGGACCATGGTTTGTGGCGGCAGTGTCACCCCGGCATAACGGCTGGCGGACCATTCGTAGCCCAAAAGAATGATGAAGCCGGCTACCGTGGCGGCGATCGCGCCCAGCAGGGCCGGTCGTGGCACTTCCAGAATTGAATCGTGCAGGGCGTAAAGATCGAGCTCGCTCAGCAAGTGGCGACAGGCAATCAAGGCAATCGCAAACAGTAGCAACGTGACCGCGAGACCAATAGGCTGACGGTATTGACTGATCCGATCCAGCCAGCGCAATCGTTCGGCTTTGATCGGTTGTGTTGCAGTAACAGGGTCTTGCGGGTCAGACGAGTGGGCGCGCATCAATCACCTCTTGAGCTATGCGCGACAGGATGGGGGTATCCAGCCAAGTTACCAATCCCCGCGAAGGAAAATAATTACAAAATATTTGTAATGTAGAGCTTTTTCTGCCAGGCACAAAAAAGGCCACTCTTTCGAGC
>NZ_JBAMDJ010000034.1:0-71675 GCF_036961705.1 Pseudomonas sp. 3JA | reverse complement strand
GAAATACCGACCTGCTTTTGTGGCGAGGGAGCTTGCTCCCGCTCGGCGGCGCAGCCGTCGTAAAACCGGTTGACGCGGTCTGCCTGGAAGACCGCGTCAGTCCTTCTTGGGGCGGCTGCGCCGCCCAGCGGGAGCAAGCTCCCTCGCCACAGGGTTAATCCTGCTCCCAAACAGTTATGTGTTGGGCGAGAAGGTGATTTCAGCCGAGGGGCTGGGTTACGACGAGCAACTGATCTCCAGGTGCTTGCCCCACTCCGGCGGACGTTGCGCGTAGCTGTCCATGCCCGGTTGCTCTTCGAACGGTTTGCTCAGCACGGAATGCAGGCGGCGTACTTCGTCGTAGTCGCCTGATTCGGCGGCGTCGATGGCTTTTTGCGCCAGGTAGTTGCGTAGCACGTACAGCGGGTTGACGGCGTGCATGCGTGCGCGGCGTTGGTCTTGATCGACGGGGCCTTCGCGGTTGACGCGGGCAACATACAATTGGCCCCAGGAATCGAAGCCCTTCAGGTCGACGAAGTCATCGCGCAGGGTCGCAACGGCCTGCTCGGGGGCTTGGTCGCCCAGTCGGCGGAAGAACAGGCTGTAGTCGACGCCGCTGTTCTGCATCAATTGCAGCAAGCGCTCCAGCAGTTTCTGGTCGTCTTCTTCGGCGCGGCTCAGGCCGAGGCGGCGGCGCATCAGGTCCAGGTAGTGGGCCTGGTACAGCGGCAAGTACAAACCGAGGGTCTCACGCAGGGCTTCGACGCTGATGAACGGCGTCAAGGCCTGGGCCAGGGCGCTGAGGTTCCATTGGCCGATGGGCACCTGGTTGCTGAACGAGTAACGGCCTTGGTCATCAGAGTGGTTGCAGATGAAGTTGGCGTCGAAGTCATCAAGGAAGGCGAACGGCCCGAAGTCGAAGGTGATGCCCAGGATCGACATGTTGTCGGTGTTCATCACGCCGTGACAGAACCCGTAGGCCTGCCATTTGGCGATCAGCTCGGCATTGCGCTCGACGATTTCGCGGAACATCGCCAGGTACGGTTCCGGTTGTTCACGGCACTCGGCAAAGTGCAGGTTCAGCACATGCTCGGCGAGGGTCGCGTGCAGTTCGGGTTTCTTGGTGTAGTAGAAATATTCGAAATGCCCGAAGCGCACATGGCTGGGGGCCAGGCGCAGGACCATGGCGGCGCGTTCCTGCTTTTCGCGCCACACCGGGGTGTCCGAGCCGATCACACACAAGGCCCGGGTGGTGGGGATACCGAGGGCGTGCAGGGCTTCGGAGGCGAGGAATTCGCGGATCGAGGAGCGCAGCACCGCGCGCCCGTCGCCCATCCGTGAGAACGGCGTCTGGCCGGCCCCCTTGAGGTGCAGGTCCCAGTGCTCGCCGGCCTCGTTGTACACCTCGCCCAGCAGCAATCCTCGACCGTCGCCCAATTGTGGGTTGTAGTGACCGAACTGATGCCCGGAATACACCATCGCCCGAGGCTCGGTTTCGGCCCACAGCTTATGGCCGCCAAAGATCTCGGCAAACAGCGGGGCCTGGGCTTCGTTCGGGTCCAGGTCCAGCAACGCCATGGCGGCCGGGCTGGCGACCACCAGCCGCGGGTTGTCGATGGGCTCGGGCAGCACGTGGGTCGATAAACCGTCGCCCAGGCGGGCGAAACGGTTATCGAAGGTCAGGGTTTCCAGCGTTTTCATGGCCGTCTCCGGCGGGACGCCCGCAGGCAACCCGCAATCAGTCGAGTGTGCCTTGCGGCGGCTCAGGCACCGGCTTGATGCTGGCGACAGCCGACGGCACGGGCGTAATGGTCTTTTTGTCGGGCTCGGCAGGCACCAGTTTGTATTCCTGGCCTTGCATGTTCTTCAGATAGATTTCCATCTGCCGGAAGGAGATGTTGATGTGCTCCTTCTTGAACTCACGGTTGATGAAGCGGTTGATCTCGTCCAGTACCGGGTTGCGGTCACCGAGGTCTCGTACGTGCATGCGCAGCTCATGGTCGAGAGTGCTTTCACCAAAGTTCAGGAAGTACACGATCGGCTCCGGTTCCTTCAGCACCCGTGGGTTGTCGCGTGCGGCCTTGAGCAGCAACTCACGCACCCGGTCCAGGTCCGAGCCGTAGTCCACGCCCAGCTTCAAGGTTACCCGGGTGACGGTGTCGGTCAGCGACCAGTTGATCAGTTGCCCAGTGATGAAGGTCTTGTTCGGGACGATGATGTCCTTGCGGTCGAAGTCGGTGATGGTAGTCGCACGGATGCGGATCTTGCTGACCGTGCCCGACAGGTTGCCGATGGTGATGGTGTCGCCGATGCGCACCGGACGCTCGAACAGGATCATGATGCCGGAGATGAAGTTGGCGAAGATCTCCTGCATGCCGAAGCCCAGGCCCACCGACAGCGCGGCCACCAGCCATTGCAGTTTGTCCCAGCTCACGCCGAGGGTGGACAGGGTGGTGACGAAACCGACGCCGGCGATCACATAGGACAGCAACGTGGTGGTGGCGTAGGCGCTGCCCTGGGCCAGGTTCAGCTTCGACAGCACGAACACTTCCAGCAGGCCCGGCAGGTTGCGCGCCAGGGCGAAGGTGATGCCGATGATGATCAGCGCGCCGAGCATGTCGCCGATGCTGATGGGCACCATGCTCATGTTGGCGCCAGTGCCGCTGGTGTATTCGTAGAGGGTGATGTTGTCCAGGTACGAGAACACGCTGATCAGGTCCGACCAGACCCAGTACAGCGCGGCGATGAAGCCGCCCAGCAGGGCCAGGCGAATCAGGCGCAGGGACTGTTCGTTGACCTTCTCGATGTCCAGGGTTGGTTCCTCGACCACCGCTTCGCCGTCGCCGGCCTCCTTGGCGGCCTGGCGCTTGGCCAGGGCGCGCTGGTAGGCCAGGCGCCGCGCCGCGACTGACAGGCCACGGACGAAGGTGGCCTCGATCACCAGCCAGAACATCAGCAGGTACAGGGTGTTGATCAATCGATCGCTGAGTTTCAGCGCGGTGTAGTAGTAGCCGAAGCACACCGCCACGAACAGCGCGATCGGCAGCGCGGTGAACAGCACCCCGACCGCCTTGCGGAACAACGAAGTGTTCTTGTGGGTCGGGCTGCTCAGCAGCAGACGGCTGAGTAACCAGGCCATCAGCGCGTAGCAGGTCAGCACCACCGGCATGCCGAGCACGTCATCGGCCAGGGTCGAGGGTTGCAACTCGGCCACGGCCACCACAGCCACCAACGCCAGCACCACCAGCCCGAGCCGGCGAATCCAGCCCTGGAGGAATTCGACCTGGGGTTTCTCCCAGCGGAAATGCAACTCGGCCACGCCGCCGGGGGCCAGCACGCGATAGGCCGTGTAGAACACCAGCCAGGCCTGGCCGATCTGCAGCAGCGCCGCACCGAGGTTGGCGTTCTGGCCGCGGGCGTCGATCTGCAAGGCGTAGCCGCAGAGGGTCAGTGCCAGGGCCACCGGCATCGCCAGCAGGATATTGATCAGGATCGCCTGGGGGGTGTGCCACTGGCTGTCGCGCTTGAAGTGACCGACGTCCTGGTGAACCTTGTTCAGGCGAGCATAGAGATTCTTGCGCCGCCACAGCAACGCCCCGATCAGCAGCGCCAGGGGCAGGAACAGCAGTGGCCGCTGGGTCAGGCCATCGGCCAGTTCACTGAGGCTCGAAGCCCAGGGCAGCGAGTCGATCTGTTTTTCCAGGCGCGTCGGCACCGCACGCATCCATTCGAAATCCAGCGGTTTGTTGCTGGGAATCCAGAACATCTGCTCTTCGAGGGTCGCCCGCAGGTTCTGGGCGGTGCTGAGCAGCTGTTTCTGGTTGAGTTGCAAGGTGATCGATTCGTTGAGCACTGCGCTCAACTCACGGTTCAGCCGTTCCAGCAGGTCGACACGGGTCAGGGCCAGTTCCAGCAAGGTCTTGCGCAGTTGCGGGGTGACTTGTTCCGAGGGCTGGGAGGCCAGCAGGCTGTCAACGTAGGCGCTGGGGTTGTTCAGCAGTTCACGTTGCTGGCTGACTTCGAACTGGTACAGGCGGATGTCGGCGATCTGGTCGGCCAGGTTCTGGTCCAGCTTGAGGCGCGGCAAGGTCTGGCGCTGCTTGTAGAGAATCTTGGAGAGCAGCAGGCTGCCCTTGAGCACGCTGATCTGTTCATCCAGGGCGGCGTCGGTCTGGGTGACGCTGTCCAGCAGTTGCTTGGTCTGCAGGTTCTGTTGGGTGACCTCGTTGAGGCGGTCGGTGCTTTTGAGCAGGTAGTCGGAGAGCTTCAGGTTGGCCGCGCTCTCGGTCGCCAGCAAGCTGCTGCCACCGGCCTTCTGGGCTTCGATGGATTGCTGGGTCACCGTCTCCTGGGACTGGGCCAGGCGCTTCTGGTTGATCAGGTTTTGCAGGTCCTGGATTTCCTGCTCCGTGCGGGCGATTTTTTCCATCAGCAAGTCGTGCTGGCCGTTGCCCAGGTCTTGCAGTTGGCTGTTGCCGGCCAGTTCCTGGCGGCGCAGCGGAATCAGCGCATTGAGGGCCGCCAGCTCGGCGGTGAGCTGGTCGCGTTGCTCGCCACTCAGGGGCTTGCCGGCATCCCGGCCGGCCTTGAGGATGGCGTTGATCTGCTGGATGCGGGTCTGGCTGCTGGAAATTTCCGCCTGGGCCCGCTCGGGACGGGTCTGGGCGGTGATGATCAAGCTGTTGGCATCGGCCAGGGCTTTTTGCAGATCGCCCTGCTGGGTGGAGCGATCCGTGAGCATTTGCTCGAGCTGGGGAATCGGCAGGTTGGCGTAGCGTTGCGCCACCGGCACCACCGCGGTGCCTTTGAGCCGCGCCAGTTCGCGCTGGTTTTCGATGTTCTGCTTGGGGGCGGTAGCCAATTGCTGCTTGAGGGCGAGCAGCTTCTGTTCGTAGTCGGCCTTGTTGTTGAGCTGGGTCAGGGTGTTTTGCAGCACCGCCTGCAAGGCCTTCTGCTCGGCTTCCGGCAGTTTGCGGTCGGCGATCTTGTCCAGGCTGGCTTCTACCGAGGCGCTGGTCAGCGGTTCAGCGGCTTGCAGCGTGCAGATGGAAAGACTCAGGCCCAGCAGGGCGATGGTGATAAAGGAGCGCAGGGTAGGCATAGAGACCGGTCAAGCAAGTGAGAGTGGGAGCAGTTTAGAGGAACAAGCCGGGACCCGGGCGACTTCCTTCGGGGAATCTGACGCCCACTTTGCCTATCTTGTTCCCGTCCATGACCGCGACGGTCCACAGGGTGTTATTCCATTCCACCTGGTCGCCGACCACCGGTGCGCCACCGACTTTCTGGGCAATGAAGCGCCCCAGGGACATGTCCGGATCGATGCCGTCCAGTTGCAACCCGTACAACGCCGCAACCGCGGCCAGCTGGGCGTCTCCTTCGAGTACGAAGTCGCCGAAGAAACGCAGATCCAGGCCCCGCTGCGGCGCTTGGCTGAACAGTTTTCCAAGGGCTGGCAAGTCGTGTTCATGGCCGATAACACACAGCAAATCACCGACTTCCAGCACCGTACTGCCCGACGGATGGAGCAGTTGCTGGCCACGAAACAGTGCCGCGATGCGGGTGCCATCGGGCATTTTCAGGTCCCGCAGGGGCGAGCCGATGCACCATTTTTCAGCGCCCAGGCGATAGATGAACAACTCCCACTCGCTGGTGACGTGCACTTCCAGCGCGGCCCGGGAAATCGGCAGGGGCTCGGGTGGGACGGTCACGTGCAGCAGCTTGGCGACCCACGGCAGGCTCGTGCCCTGCACCAGCAGCGAGACCAGCACGATAAAGAACGCCAGGTTGAAATAGAGCTGGGCGTGAGGCAGGCCAGCCATCAACGGGAACACCGCGAGGATGATCGGCACCGCGCCGCGCAGGCCGACCCAGGAGATAAAAGCTTTTTCGCGACCGTGGAATGCCTTGAATGGCAACAGGCCCACCATGACCGACAGGGGCCGTGCAAACAGAATCATCCACAGCGCCAGGCCCAGGGCGGGCAGGGCGATGGGCAGCAGGTCATGAGGCGTGACCAGCAGCCCTAGCACCAGGAACATGCCGATCTGTGCCAGCCAGGCCATGCCATCGAGCATGTGCAGGATGCCGTGGCGGCTGCGCACCGGACGGTTGCCGATCACCAGGCCGCACAGGTAGACCGCGAGGAAGCCGCTGCCGTGCAGGGCGTTGGTCAAGGCGAATACCGCCAGGCCGCCGCTGATGACCAGGATCGGGTACAGGCCATTGGCCAGATTGATGCGATTGACCAGTTGCAACATCAGCCAGCCACCGCCCAGGCCAAGCACCGCGCCGATACCAAACTCGCGCACCAGATGCCCCAGCAGGCTCCAATGCAGGCCGGTTTCGCCACTGGCGAGCATGCCGATCAGGGTAACGGTCAGGAATACTGCCATGGGGTCGTTGCTGCCGGACTCGATCTCGAGGGTGGCGCTGACCCGTTCGTTCAGGCCCTTGCCGCCCAGCAGCGAGAACACCGCCGCGGCATCGGTCGAGCCGACGATGGCGCCGATCAGCAGGCCCTGGATCAGGTTCAGGTTGAACAGCCACGCTGCCGCCAGACCGGTCAGCCCGGTGGTGATCAGCACACCGACCGTGGCCAGCGACAACGCTGGCCACAGTGCGACGCGAAAGCTCGAGACTCGCGTGCGCAAGCCGCCGTCCAGCAGGATGACGGCCAAGGCGAGGTTGCCGACCAGATAAGCCGTGGCGTAGTTATCGAAAAGAATACCGGCGCCGTCGACACCGGCCACCATGCCCACGGCCAGGATGATCACCAGGATCGGGATGCCCAGGCGGGACGAAAGAGAACTGACCAGGATGCTCGCACCTACCAGCAACGCGCCGATCAAGAACAGGCTGTTGATGGTCGTAGCAGTCAAAGGCAGTACTCCGGAAAAGCTAAGGACGGGCGCAGACTGACCATGCAGTCTGCGTGCCAGCGATTCTAACCTGTTGAAATGTGATGCTGTCAAAAAAGGTTGGGAGGGAGGGGAGCTGATCATACCGTGGCGAGGGAGCTTGCTCCCGCTCGGCTGCGAAGCAGTCGTCGCTTTTGAGGTCCTGGGGCCGCTTCGCAGCCCAGCGGGAGCAAGCTCCCTCGCCACAAAAGCTGGAGGGTTGATCGCTCACGGTCTGTGGACGATCAACCGTTAGTGGGTTACAGGCTGAACCGCCCAACCATGTTGTTCAAGTCCACGGCCAGGCGCGACAGTTCGGCACTGGCGGCGCTGGTCTGGTTGGCGCCGGTGGCCGATTGCACCGACAGGTCGCGGATGTTCACCAGGTTGCGGTCCACTTCACGGGCCACTTGGGCCTGCTCTTCGGCGGCGCTGGCAATCACCAGGTTGCGTTCGTTGATCTCGACGATGGCAGTGTTGATGGTGTCCAGGGACATGCCGGCGCCGCGGGCGATGTTCAGCGTCGACTCGGCGCGCTCGGTGCTGTTGCGCATCGAATCCACGGCGTGTTCAGTGCCGCTCTGGATGCTGCCGATCATGCGCTCGATCTCGCTGGTCGACTGCTGGGTACGGTGGGCCAGGGCGCGGACTTCGTCGGCCACCACGGCAAAACCACGACCGGCCTCACCGGCACGGGCGGCTTCGATGGCGGCGTTCAGGGCCAGCAGGTTGGTCTGGTCGGCCAGGCCACGGATCACATCCAGCACCTTGCCGATGTCACGGGACTCATCGGCCAGGTTGCCGATCAACGCCGCGGTGCTTTGCACATCGGCGCTCATGCGTTCGATGGCGCTGACGGTTTCCTGCACCAGGTCGCGACCGTCGCCTGCGGAGGTGGTGGCGTTTTTCGATGCTTCGGAGGTGCTCACTGCATTGCGCGCGACTTCTTCCACGGCGCTGGTCATTTCGTTGACGGCGGTGGCGGCCTGTTCGATTTCGTTGTTCTGCTGGGTCAGGCCACGGGCGCTTTCATCGGTGACACTGTTGAGTTCTTCGGCGGCGGAGGCCAGTTGTGTGGCCGAGCCGGAGATCCGCTGCAAGGTGTCGCGCAGTTTTTCCTGCATGGTCGACATTGCCCGCAGCAGGCGACCGGCTTCGTCGCTGCCATCGACGACAATCGGTCGAGTCAGGTTGCCCTTGGCGATTTCTTCGGCAGCCTCCAGGGCGTTGGCGATCGGTTTGGTGATGCTGTTGGTCAGCAGCCAGGCGAACAGCAGGGTCAGGCCGGTGGCGATGACCAGCAGTGTGACAACCAAATTGAAGGCTCTTGAATATTGTTGCTCTGCACCCCGATTAAAAGCGTCGGCTTGTTGGTTATTGATTTCCAGCAGGCGGCCGAGTACCGCGTTGATGGCTTCGGAGTTGCTCAACAGCTCGGTGTTGAGCAAAGCCCGCAGATCTTCGATCTGATTGTTGCGCGACAGGGTTTTCATCCGATCTTCAAGCAGGCGGTATTGCCCCAGCAGTTGCACGTATTGATCGTAGGCAGCCCGTTCTTCCGGGGCGCTGATCAGCTTTTCATAGGTAGCCTGGGCCGCGCGGATCTGCTGGTTGCGCTGCTCGAACAGATCGTAGGTTTTCTGCTGGATGTCCGGTTCGCGGTTGGTCAGCAAGCGATAGGACAGCACCCGCAGGCGCAGGGTGAGCTGGGTGAACTCATCCAGGGCCTTGATGCTGGGCACGCTGTTGCGGGCGATGCTTTCGCCAGATGCGCGGATGGTGCTCATCTGGATCAGGGCAAATACCCCAAGGGCGAGCATCAGGGCGCCGATCAGGGCAAACCCCAGGAATGCCCGGGGCGCGATGTTCATATTACGTAGGGACATGGAAAGTACCGGAAGTAGACGCGTCCGTGCGGGGCTGTGACTGCTGTTCCCTGACTTATCGGTCATACGACTAAAGTCTTGAGTGACATGCGTGTTTTTGTCACAGAGCAAAGGTGGTGGTGCGACGAAGGGTCGGAACCAGATTCCCCATTCGCAGTCTCTAAAACTCGCTGGAAAGCCCTGCCACCCCGTAAAGCGTGGCATTGGCAGTGACTTTTCTTTATCGTACGCGCCCCTTGAAAAAGCCTGGAAATCAACATGTTGGAAACATCCCTCAGCCAACTGGAGCAACTGGTCAATGACCTGGTGCAACAGAACCGTCACCTCACCGGCCTGAACGAAACCCTGAACACCGAGCTTGCCAAGGCCAAGGATGAAAACGAAAGCCTGCAACTGAGCCTGATGGAACAGGAAGAACTGCACGGCACCACCGCGGCCCGCATCCAGGCCCTGATCGAGCGCGCCAGCGCCGGTCCTGTCAGCGCATGAAGCACGGCGCCGATGGGGTGACAGTCATCTCGATCCTGGGAGAAGACTATTCAATCAAAGCGCCGGCCGGGCAGGAACAGGCCCTGTTGGACGCCGCTTCGATGCTCAAGGCCGCACTGGCCGATACGAAAAGGAAGTACCCGACGCTGATCGGTGATCGCCTGCTGGTGCTGGCGGCCATGAACCTGTGTTCGCAGCAGATGGAAATGCAGAAGCAACATCAAGCGGAACTCGACCGTTACCAAGAGCAAGTCAGCGCCACGGTCGATGTGATTGCCAAGACGATCCAGCAGGCCTGAACCGGTTAGCGAATGTTGACTGTGGGGCTTGTGTGGGAGTGAGCTTGCTCGCGATGGCGTCAGCCCAGCTACCTGTGTGTTGGCTGAAACACCGCTATGGCGAGCAAGCTCGCTCCCACAATGGATCGGTGGTGAACGCAGATGTCGCGTCCACTTGGAACCCCTTGTGGAAGCGAGCCTGCTCGCGATTGGATGTCAGCCGCACCACGCTGGCTCAGAACCACTCATCCCGCATCCCCAGGCACGTATCATCCCGCGCTTCGAGAATCGCCAGCTCATGATGACAACCCGGCACTTCCCAGGTCAGGAAGTAGCGCGCCGCTTGCAGCTTGCCTTTATAGAAGTCGCTGTCCGCGGTATTCCCCTTGGCCAAGCCCTCCTCGGCACGGATCGCCTGTTCCAGCCAGCGCCAGCCAATCACCATATGGCCAAACACTTTGAGGTACAGGGCCGAGTTGGCCAGGCTGCTGTTCACCTTGCCCTGGGCCAGGTCCGTCAGCAGTCCGAGGGTGACGGTTTGCAGGCGTGCCACGAGGGCTTCCAGTGGTTGGCGCAACGGCGTTAACGATGGGTGCGCCTGGGCGCGTTCGGTGGTGTCGGCCACCAGGCGGACCAGCTGCTTGAGCCCGGCACCGCCGTTCTGCGCCAGTTTTCGCCCCAGCAGGTCCAGGGACTGGATGCCGTGGGTGCCTTCATGGATGGGGTTCAGGCGATTGTCGCGGTAATACTGCTCCACTGGATATTCGCGGGTGTAGCCGTGGCCCCCCAGGATCTGGATCGCCAGCTCGTTGGCCTTCAGGCAGAACTCAGAGGGCCAGGATTTGACGATCGGGGTCAGCAGGTCCAGCAGCTCATGGGCGCGTCTGCGCTCGGCTTCGCTTTCCAGGGTGGTGGTGTCGTCGAACAAGCGCGCCGCGTACAGGCCCAGGTCAAACGAACCTTCAACGTAGGCCTTCTGGGTCAGCAGCATGCGGCGCACGTCGGCGTGCTGGATGATCGCCACCGGGGCGGTGGTCGGGTCCTTGCTGTCGGGCACCCGGCCCTGCGGGCGTTCGCGGGCGTATTCCAGGGAATACAAGTAGCCAGCGTAACCCAGCATTACTGCGCCCATGCCGACGCCGATCCGCGCCTCGTTCATCATCTGGAACATGTAGCTCAGGCCGTGGTGCGGTTTACCTACGAGGTAACCGACACACGCGCCGTTGTCGCCGAAGTTCAGCGCGGTGGAGGTGGTGCCACGCCAGCCCATCTTGTGGAACAGCCCGGCCAACAGCACGTCGTTACGCTGGCCGAGGCTGCCGTCATCGTTGACCAGGAACTTGGGCACGATAAACAGCGAAATGCCTTTCACACCCGGCGGCGCGTCCGGTAATTTCGCCAGGACCATGTGCACGATGTTTTCCGACAACGGATGATCGCCGCCGGAAATGAAGATCTTGTTGCCCTTGAGTCGATAGGTGCCGTCGGATGCCGGCTCTGCACGCGTACGAATATCCGCCAGCGAAGAGCCTGCATGGGGTTCGGTCAGGGCCATGGTGCCGAAGAAACGACCGTCGATCATCGGTTGCAGGAAGCGTCTTTTCTGTTCTTCGCTGCCGAAGCTTTCGATCAGGTTCGCCGCGCCCATGGTCAGGAACGGATAAGAGGTCGAAGCGGCGTTGGCAGACTGGAAGTGCGCGAAGCAGGCTTGGGACAGCAACGTCGGCAGTTGCATGCCGCCTGCCTCGAAACTGCGTGCGGCGTTGAGAAAGCCCGCCTCGAGGAAGGCATCCACCGCCGGTTTCACCTCGGGAATCAGAATCGCCTCGCCGTTCTCGTAGCGCGGTTCGTTTTCGTCATTCTTGCGATTGTGGGGGGCGAAAAATTTCTCGGCGATGTTTCGCGCCGTCGCGAGGGCCGCGTCGAAGGTTTCGCGATTGTGTTCGGCGAACCGCTCGCGCTGGGTCAGGCCCTCGGCATCGAGGACTTCATACAGCTCGAAAGCCAGATTGCGGGAACTGAGCAGCGTCTCGGACATGGCGGCTTACCTTTTTTTGGGATGGGCCGAGTCTAGGCGTGCTGATAAAGGCTGAACAGGATGATTGATGGGGGTGATAGAGCAGCACAAGCTGCAAGCTGCAAGCTGAAGCAAAAGCATCTGCTTTTACTCGCCGCTTGTAGCTTGCCGCTCGCAGCTGCTTTCAGCCGATAGTCATCAAGCTGGCGTTACCACCCGCTGCCGCGGTGTTGACGCTCAAGGCCCGCTCGATCACCAGACGCTCCAGCGCCACGCTGGTCTCGCCCTGGGACAGGCCATGGACCCCGACGATGGCACCGGCGCGCTTGGCTACCTGTTGGCAAACGCCGCGCAGTTGATCCGAATCGCCGTGGTGCAGGACCGCGTCGAACAGCACCTCATCCTTGGTCCAGTCGGCCACCCGCTGGATGCGCGCCTGAATCTCCTTCGGCAAGCGTGCGAACAAAGCCTTGCTGGTGTCGGTTTCCGGCCATACGGCCGAGCCGCCCACGGCCAGTACGGCCGCCAGTTGCGTCAGCAGGTCGCCTTCCACGTCGGCCAGGCACAACACGTGCTCGCGCGGCAGGATGGCATAGCTGTTGCGCTCGCCGGTCGGGCCGGTCAGAGTCCGGGTAACACCGCTTTGCGATTGAGCCGCGAACTGCACGCACAGGGCGCTCAGCTCGGCGAGCTTCTGGCTGTCGGCCCAGGCTTGCAGGGCGGTCAGCGGTTTGCTCAGGGCATCGCGCAAACGCAGGTCCGGCGCGGTGAGGGCATCACCACGGGCGAAGGATTGCTGGATCGCATCGGTAGGACGTGTCGACAACAGGCGGTACAGGTACAGCGGACCACCGGCCTTGGGACCGGTGCCCGACAGGCCTTCGCCGCCAAACGGCTGCACGCCGACCACCGCGCCGACAATGTTGCGGTTCACGTAGACGTTGCCCGCATGCACATTGTCGATGACCTTGGCGATGGTCTCGTCGATGCGCGTGTGCACGCCCAGGGTCAGGCCATAGCCGGAGGCGTTGATCTGGTTGATCAACTGGTCCAGCTCCTTGCGCTTGTAGCGCACCACGTGCAGCACCGGACCGAAGATCTCGCGCTGCAGCTCGTCGAAGCTTTCCAGCTCGATCAGGGTTGGCATCACGAAGGTGCCGCGCTTGCACTCGTCACTGTCGGCGATTGCCATCTGGTACACGGTGCGACCCTTGTCGCGCATGGCCTGGATGTGTTTCTCGATGCCAGCCTTGGCTTCGGCGTCGATCACCGGACCGATGTCCACGGACAGACGCTCAGGGTTGCCGAGGCGTGATTCGGCCATGGCGCCCTTGAGCATTTCGATGACGCGGTCGGCGGAATCTTCCTGCAAGCACAGGACCCGCAGGGCCGAACAACGCTGGCCGGCACTGTCGAAGGCCGACGACACCACGTCGATGACCACTTGTTCGGTCAGCGCCGAGGAGTCGACGATCATGGCGTTCTGGCCGCCGGTTTCGGCGATCAGCGGGATCGGACGGCCCTGGTTGTCCAGGCGCCCGGCGATGTTGCGTTGCAGCAGGCGAGCGACTTCGGTGGAGCCGGTGAACATCACGCCCTTGACCCGCTCGTCACCCACCAGGCGGGCACCGACGGTTTCGCCGCGCCCCGGCAGCAATTGCAGCACGCCTTCCGGAATGCCGGCTTCAAGCATCAGGCGCACAGCTTGGGCCGCCACCAATGGCGTCTGCTCGGCGGGCTTGGCCAATACCGGGTTACCGGCGGCCAGGGCAGCGGCGACCTGGCCGCTGAAAATCGCCAGCGGGAAGTTCCACGGGCTGATGCAGACCACCGGACCCAGTGGGCGGTGGGCATCGTTGGTGAAATCGTTGCGCGCCTGCACCGCGTAGTAGCGCAGGAAATCCACCGCTTCACGCACTTCAGCAATGGCGTTGGCGAAGGTCTTGCCGGCTTCGCGGGCCAGCAGGCCCATCAGCGGCTGGATCTCGCCTTCCATCAGGTCGGCGGCACGTTCGAGGATCGCGGCGCGCTCGGCTGGCGGCGTGGCTTGCCAGATCGGTGCGGCGTTGAGGGCGCACTGGATGGCGTTGTCGACATCGGCGACCGTGGCTTCCTGCACATGGCCAACCACGTCGCGGTGATCGGACGGGTTCAGTACCGGGGCCGGGGTTTCTTCGCTGGCGGCGCAGCCGAGCATCGGCACGGCTTTCCAATCGTTATGGGCAGTGGCAAGCAGGGCGCAGGACAGCGACGCCAAACGATGTTCGTTGGCCAGGTCGATGCCGCTGGAGTTGGCACGGTCGCTGCCATACAGGTCGCGCGGCAGTGGGATGCGCGGGTGCGGCAGGCCGAAACCGCCTTCCAGCGTCGCCATCTGCTCGATGCTGGCCACTGGATCGGCCACCAGCTCCTGAATCGAGATGGACTGGTCGGCGATACGGTTGACGAACGAAGTGTTCGCGCCGTTTTCCAGCAGGCGACGTACCAGGTACGCCAGCAGTGTTTCGTGAGTGCCGACCGGAGCGTACACGCGGCACGGACGGTTCAGCTTGCCCTCGGAAACCTTGCCTACAACCTGTTCGTACAGGGGTTCACCCATACCGTGCAGGCACTGGAATTCGTACTGGCCCGGGTAATAGTTCTGACCGGCGATGTGATAAATCGCCGCCAGGGTATGGGCGTTGTGCGTGGCGAACTGCGGGTAGATGACTTCCGGCACCGACAGCAGTTTGCGGGCGCAAGCGATGTAGGACACGTCGGTGTACACCTTGCGGGTGTAGACCGGATAGCCTTCCAGGCCTTCGACCTGGGCGCGCTTGATTTCGCTGTCCCAGTACGCGCCTTTTACCAGGCGAATCATCAGGCGATGACGGCTGCGACGAGCCAGGTCGATCACATAGTCGATCACGTACGGGCAACGCTTCTGGTAGGCCTGGATCACGAAGCCGATGCCGTTCCAGCCGGTCAATTGCGGCTCGAAGCACAGGCGCTCGAGCAGATCCAGCGACAGCTCGAGGCGGTCGGCCTCTTCGGCGTCGATGTTCAGGCCGATGTCGTATTGCTTGGCCAGCAGGGTCAGCGACAGCAGGCGTGGGTACAGCTCGTCCATGACGCGCTCGTACTGGGCGCGGCTGTAACGTGGGTGCAGGGCGGACAGCTTGATGGAAATGCCTGGGCCTTCATAAATCCCACGACCGTGGGACGCTTTGCCGATCGAGTGGATGGCTTGTTCGTACGAGGCCAGGTACTTCTGCGCATCGTGTTCGGTGAGTGCGGCTTCACCCAGCATGTCGTAGGAATAGCGGAAGCCTTTGGCTTCGAACTTGCTGGCGTTGGCCAGGGCCTCGGCGATGGTTTCACCGGTGACGAACTGCTCGCCCATCAGGCGCATGGCCATGTCGACGCCCTTGCGGATCATCGGTTCGCCGCTCTTGCCGATGATGCGGCTCAGGGAAGAGGTCAGGCCCGCTTCGTTATGGGTAGCGACCAGCTTGCCAGTCAGCAGCAGGCCCCACGTGGCGGCGTTGACGAACAGCGACGGGCTGTTGCCCAAGTGTGGCTGCCAGTTGCCGGTGCTGATCTTGTCGCGGATCAGGGCGTCACGGGTGCCTTTGTCCGGGATGCGCAGCAGCGCCTCGGCCAGGCACATCAGTGCTACGCCTTCCTGGGACGACAGGGAAAATTCCTGCAGCAAACCCTGAACGATACCGGCACGGCCGCCGGCACTTTTCTGGTTGCGCAGTTTTTCAGCAATCGAAGCCGCCAGTTTGTTGGTGGCTTCGGCCATTTGTGCTGGCAGGCGGGCCTGCTCGATCAGCATCGGCACCACTTCCGGCTCTGGGCGACGGTAAGCGGCCGTGATGGAGGCGCGCAGGACCGATTGCGGCAGGATGCTCTCGGCAAATTCGAGGAAGCATTGGTGAGCATGGTCGACTTGCACATCGCCAGCATCGTCGCTGTCGGTGCGAGGTGAACCGTTCAGCTCGGTCAGGGTTGCACCACCCTCGAGTTTTTCCAGGTAATTGAAAATTGCCTGCTTGATCAGCCAGTGCGGCGTGCGATCAATCGAGGTTGCGGCCGCCTTGAGGCGTTCGCGGGTCGGGTCATCGAGTTTGACCCCAAGGGTGGTGGTAGCCATATTTTTATCCTCATGTTTACCACGTATCGCGTGGCATCAGCTGGCGGCAAGATTAGCTGCGGGATGATTGAGGTGCAACCGGGTGCAACCCTTTTTTTCTCGAAATGACAGGCAGCTCATCCGGAAGCAAATATCGTCCGGCTGATCCTGCACCGGCTTAGTGCTTTAGCTTCTAGCTGAGTGCTGGGAACTGCACTAAAAGGGAGCAAAAAACTCGAATCTTGCGATAAAACCGATCAGGTGCAACTTATTCGAACGAAACTGGTTGCACCTTATTTGATTTGTTGAATAGCATTCGCGGCCAAGGTGCAACCGGTTCAAAGCCGAGGGGCATCGGCTGATGGCTTTCCTGGGGAAACATCAGTCATAAATTCGCGGGACTGCAAATCGTCGCTACAACGTCTGTGTTGTCGACGCTTTCAACTGCCACCGCTACATAAAAACAAAGCCAGGGCGTAACTCATGAGTGTTAGTAATCCCACCTTGATCACTTTCGTGATCTATATCGCAGCCATGGTCCTGATCGGTCTGATGGCTTACCGCTCCACCAACAACCTTTCCGATTACATCCTGGGCGGTCGTAGCCTGGGCAGCGTGGTGACGGCACTGTCTGCAGGTGCTTCCGACATGAGCGGCTGGTTGTTGATGGGTTTGCCCGGTGCAATCTACATGTCCGGCCTGTCGGAAAGTTGGATCGCCATCGGCCTGATCGCCGGTGCCTACCTGAACTGGTTGTTCGTGGCCGGTCGCCTGCGGGTTCAGACCGAGCACAACGGTGACGCACTGACGCTGCCGGACTACTTCTCCAGCCGTTTCGAAGACAAGAGCGGCGTGCTGCGGATCATCTCTGCGGTGGTGATCCTGGTGTTCTTCACCATCTACTGCGCTTCCGGCATCGTGGCCGGTGCCCGTCTGTTCGAAAGCACCTTCGGCATGTCTTACGAGACGGCGCTGTGGGCCGGTGCTGCAGCGACCATTGCCTACACCTTCGTCGGTGGTTTCCTGGCCGTGAGCTGGACCGACACCGTACAAGCCACCCTGATGATCTTTGCGCTGATCCTCACGCCGATCATCGTGCTGCTGGCTACCGGTGGTGTGGACACCACGTTCCTGGCCATCGAAGCAAAAGATCCTACGTCGTTCGACATGCTGAAAAACACCACCTTCATCGGCATCATCTCGCTGATGGGCTGGGGCCTGGGCTACTTCGGCCAGCCGCACATCCTGGCGCGCTTCATGGCGGCGGATTCGGTCAAGTCGATCGCCAATGCCCGTCGCATTTCCATGACCTGGATGATCCTGTGCCTGGGCGGCACCGTGGCTGTGGGCTTCTTCGGTATCGCTTACTTCTCGGCGCACCCTGACGTGGCCGGTCCCGTGACCGAGAACCCAGAGCGGGTGTTCATCGAGCTGGCAAAACTGCTGTTCAACCCATGGATTGCCGGTGTACTGCTGTCGGCCATCCTGGCGGCGGTGATGAGTACCCTGAGCTGCCAGTTGCTGGTGTGCTCCAGCGCCCTGACCGAAGACTTCTACAAGACCTTCCTGCGCAAGCGTGCTTCCCAGCTGGAACTGGTCTGGGTCGGCCGCGCCATGGTGCTGCTGGTGGCCCTGGTCGCCATTGCCCTGGCCGCTAACCCGGAAAACCGCGTATTGGGCCTGGTGAGCTACGCCTGGGCTGGTTTCGGTGCTGCCTTCGGCCCGGTTGTCCTGATCTCGGTAATCTGGAAGAACATGACCCGCAATGGCGCGCTCGCCGGCATTCTGGTGGGTGCGATCACCGTGATCGTCTGGAAGCATTTCGCGTTGCTGGGCCTGTACGAAATCATCCCGGGTTTCATCTTCGCCAGCCTGGCTATCTACTTCGTCAGCAAGATGGGCGCGCCTACCGCGGGTATGCTGCAGCGCTTCGACGCGGCGGAAAAAGATTTTCGCCTGAACCAGTAAGGCCTTCGGCGAGGCCTTGATGGCTCGCAGGACGACTTGCATGAAAACGGCCCGTCTCCAATGGAGGCGGGCCTTTTTTACGGGTGTCAGGTGGGATGGGACTGGCAAAACGTGTGGCTCACCGAGCGAATCCAGCCCCTCAATGACAGGACTGTTCGACATCGGCGTACGTGGTGCCGATCTTCAGGCCGGAAATATAGTTCTTCACATCCTCCATGACGCCTGGCTGATGCTTATTGTAAACGCCCCATTTAGGCTCGTTCGCACCTATGTTCGCGCCGTCCCAGGTTCTTCCGGAAAAGCGTTTCTGGCCGTTGCTGAAGGTCTGTGCCTGACCCTCGAACCATAACTGCGTCCAACCGCTGCTTGATTGATTGGAAGTATGGATGGCCAAGACCAGGCAGTACCACTTCAGCGGTTCAATAGGTTGGGTCCAGATCACACCGGATGTCTCGCCTGGCATGCCGTAGTAGAAAAGCCTCAAGTTGCCGTCCTTGGCACTCATCAGGAACGGATAGTTTTGTTGATGCCCCGCTTCATAGGACTTCCACTGGAATGGATGATGATTGCTCTGGGTGTCATTCAACTTGAATGACCAGCCAATAAAATAGGTTCTGTCCTTTTCGAATCGATAGGGTGTGTGATTGGCGCCAGTCCTGATATTGCGTGCTTCGCAGCGGGGCTCGCCGGCGCCTTTATGGAATAACCAGGATTTGCCTCGGTCATCATCGTCTACCACGGTGATGCTGGACGGGGCTGGGCATTCACTCACGGCATTCGCGAATATTTTTTCTTTACCGATAGGATTGGCGGCGTCTCCATTCCAAATCAAGTGGGCCTCCGCGGGGGGGCAAAGATGAAAGGCAGTGATCAGGCTCGCAGCGGCGAGCAGGGGAAATTTCATCAGTGAGTTTCCTGAAGTTCTTGATGTTGTTGACGTGAAACTTTCGACACTTATGGGAAGCGTGATGTGGGCCCGCGATGCTCACGGCGCTCACGCCATGTCGGGATCCGCCTGGTTGAGGAAGATCAGCACGCCCAGGATCGCCATGTAGAATCTGAACGCGGCATCCTGGCCATTCCAGATTTCTGACTGCCACATCAGAAACCATTCGCCGCCAACGACCATGAAGCCGAAAAACCAGACGAAAAAACCCACCGTCAAGCCGGCGATGGCCCACCCCTTGGCACGTGCGAACACCGCGCCCTCGGCCTTGCGCGCCTGCCACAGCAGCAGCGCGCCGTAGCCCAGCAGGCCTGCCGTGATGGCTTCACCGAGGATGATCAGCCAATAGGCGCCGTGCCACACCCAGGGTTGGTCGATCGCACGATACCGGGCGGCATTGTCGGGGAAGGTGGTGTCCATACTCAGCACGTGATGGACGAAATTGAAATTGGAGCTGTAGTCCGTGATGTTGTTGAACACGGTCAGGAAGGCGAATGCGGCGAGCGCCAGGATCATTGCAATCTTTGCGTAGCGAATGGTCATGGGTTGCGTCCTTTGCTTTTTGTAATCGGGTAAAAAACGTTATCACGCGAACTTGCAGTCAGAGTCCTGTTGCGTTGTAAGAAGTTGCTGATTCATTCGTGCGACGGTTTCTGAAGGGCGTGATGCAAGGATTGTCTGTCGGAAAGCGCCACACGTTTTGCAGCTTTTAGCTTTGTGTATGTAAGGAAAATCTGTTTTTCCTGAGCATCGATCAACTTTCCGATGGCTGATGCAGAATCGCTGGCCTCCACTCAGCAAAGGACATCGGATGTTCGCGCCTGCCAATCCATCACGTTTCACGCTAACGCTCGACAGCGGGCCGAGTGAACTCAAAGTGCTTGAGTTCAAGGGCCAGGAGGCCATCAGCCAGCCCTATCGCTTTGACCTGGAACTGGTCAGCGAGCGGTCTGACCTGGCGCTGGAAGAGCTCCTGCATCGCCAGGCATTTCTGGGGTTCGATGATCGGGACAGTGGCGTACACGGTCAGGTCTATAGCGTGGCCCAGGGGGATTCGGGCAAACGCCTGACCCGTTACCAGATCAGCCTGGTGCCCCGCCTGGCCTACTTGCGCCATCGCATCAACCAGCGGATTTTCCAGCGCCTGAACGTACCCGATATCGTCGCCCGGGTGTTGAAGGAGCACGGGATCCTGGCGGATGCCTGCCAGTTCACGCTTGGCGGGCAATATCCCGAGCGCGAGTATTGCGTGCAGTACGGTGAGAGCGACCTGGCCTTCATCGAGCGGCTTTGCGCCGAGGTCGGCATCCATTACCACTTCAGGCACAGTCCTGATGGTCATCTGCTGGTGTTCGGTGACGACCAAACGGTGTTTCCCCGCCTGCCTGAGTCGACGCTATACCTGCCGGACAGCGGCATGGCTGCCGACGAGCCGGCCATCAAGCGCCTGGCGGTGCGGCTCCAGACCCGTACCACTGCCGTGACGTTGCGCGATTACGACTTCCGCAGGCCCGGTTCGTTACTGCAAACCCAACTCGACAATCGACAGCGTCCTGTGCTCGAGGACTATCACTATCCCGGTGGTTTCTGCGCCCGTGACGACGGCAAGCATCTGACCCGACGCGCCCTCGAGCGCCACGGCGCCGACCACTGCGTGGCAGAAGGCGGCAGCAATGAAAACGCCCTGGTCAGCGGACATTTCATGCGTATCAAGGAACATCCCCGAGAGCCGTGGAATGATCTCTGGCTCCTGACGCAGATCGACCATCATGGCCGCCAACCGCAGGTGCTGGAAGAAACCGCCGCCGGCCCGGATGAATTCCAAGGCTACAAAAATACCTTTCTTGCCACGCCATGGGACGTGTTCTTTCGGCCACCCTTGCATCACGAAAAGCCCCGTGCCCAGGGCTATCAGTTGGCGGTGGTGACCGGGCCGGTGGACAGCGAGATCCATTGCGATGAGTTCGGACGGGTCAAGGTGCAACTGGTCTGGGATCGCGACGGTCAACGCGACGAGCATTCCAGTTGCTGGCTGCGCGTGGCCTCCGGTTGGGCTCACGATCGCTATGGCGCAGTGATGATCCCTCGGGTCGGGATGGAAGTCCTGGTGGGGTTCATCGATGGCGACGTGGACAAGCCGTTGGTCGTCGGTTGTCTGCCCAACGGCGCCAACCCGGTGCCACTGGACTTGCCTGCGGACAAGACCCGAAGCGTGTTGCGCAGCCAGAGCAGCCCCGGCGGGGGAGGCTACAACGAATTGCGCATCGAGGATCGCAAGGGCGCCGAGGAGATCTACCTGCGGGCCCAGCGCAACTGGACCCAGCATGTGCTGCATGACCAGCGGGTGCAGGTCGATCACGAGCGCAGCATCGTTGTCGCCGGTACGGCACGGCACGAGCTCAAGGCCGATGAGCAGCGCCTCACCCACGGTCAACGCCGGGCAGAAGTGCGGCATGACGATCATCTGCTGGTGAGCGGTGAGCGGCATATTCGTGTCACCAGCCAGGTCCTGAATGCCAGCCAGCAGTTTCATGTCAGCGCCGGCCAGCAGGTAGTCTTGGACGGGGGCGCGAGCGTGACCCTTCAGGCTGGCGGTCATTGGATCAACATCGGTGCCGGCGGGATTTCCAGCAGCGTACCCATCGAGGTCGGTGGCGCGCCGATGGCGGTCATGAGCGCGGCATTCGGCTCTCCAGGCGGCGCCGAGAAGCGGGTCGCTGCGGCGGCACCTGCGCTTTCCCTTGCGCAGATTCTCAGTTTCCAAGGTTCGGCGCCGTTCTGTGAGGAGTGCGAGCGTTGCAGAAATGGCGCCTGTGCGGCGCCGCCGGTCTTTCACAAACCTGTCGATGTCCGGGGGCGTCCATGAACAGCGATCAATCTCCTCGCGCCTGGCTTGAGGAGCACCCCTTGCAGGCCTCCGAGCAACTATTCGCCATTTTCAGCAATGCCAGTAGCGCCGGGGCGTTGTCGGCCTGGAGGCGCTCGATGAACTCGGTCGCCAGCCCGATCTGGGCCGACACGCCGTACGCCGGGTGGGAAGCGGTCATGCCCTATGTAGGGCTGGTCAGCGCAGACAGTGGGTTTCTTGATTGGATAGCCGCCACCGATTCCCTCGATTGGGGTTGGCTGGCGGTTTCGTGCGTGAGTCAAGAAATCCTTGTCGAACACTTGCGAGGGCTCACACAGGTACTGTTGCCCGGTGGCAAGCCGGTCTTCCTGCGTTTTTGGGATGGGCGCTTCCTGCGGCCGATCCTGCAATCGACGGAGGTGGAGGCCGGGCAACTCTTGCCGGTTATCAAACGTTGTCTGATCAATGGCCGATCCCTTGAGGTCGTGGGAAATGCCCAGCGGCCGGCCCAGGCTTTTCCCTGGTGGCAAGTGCCCATCACCCTGTTGGCCGCAACGGCCGAGGGTCCGACGGACTGTCTGCTGGACAACGTGCTCACTTGGCTGGGTGAAGAGCATCCGCATGTGTTCGAGCGGGTCGACGGCAGCGTCCTGCGCTGCAAGATTGCCCACTTTCTTGAGCGATCGGCGGTGGCTGAGGCGAAAATGGCGCCATTGCAGGCCTATTTGCTGCGAGAGCTGGGCTGATGATGGCCTGTCCGCTGGGCTGCGAACCCCTGACGTTCGACGCACTTCAAGGTAAACTCGTCGCCCTTCGCAGGAGCCGCCATGAATTATCGCCACGCCTTCCACGCCGGCAATCACGCCGATGTATTCAAACACCTGACCTTGACCCGACTCATTGCCTTGATGTCGCGCAAGGAGCAGTCCTTCGCCTACCTCGATACCCACGCGGGCATCGGGTTGTACGACTTGCAGGGTGACCAGGCCAACCGTACCGGTGAGTACCTGGAAGGCATTGCGCGGTTGTGGGGCGAGAGCGATCTGCCGCCGCTGACCGCCGACTACATGAGGGTGCTGCACGAGATGAACCCGGATGGGCAGTTGCGCTACTACCCGGGCTCGCCGGAGTTGGCGCGGCGCCTGACCCGTTCGCAGGACCGTGTGTTGCTCAATGAGAAACACCCTGAAGACGGCGTGTTGCTCAAGGACAACATGAAAGGCGACCGTCGCGTGGCGGTCCACCTGGGTGAGGGCTGGCATGTGCCGCGGGCGCTGCTGCCGGTGGCAGAGAAGCGTGCCCTGATGCTGATCGATCCACCCTTCGAACAGCTGGACGAGATGCAGCGCTGCGCCGCTTCCCTCAAGGAAGCCATTGGCCGGATGCGCCAGACGGTGGCGGCGATCTGGTACCCGGTCAAGGACCAGCGGATGTTGCGCCGCTTCTACCAGGACCTGGCCGGCACGGGCGCGCCGAAGCTGTTGCGGGTGGAACTGCTGGTGCATCCATTGGCCACGCCCAACAGCCTGAACGGCTCCGGCCTGGCGATTGCCAATCCGCCGTGGGGGTTGGAGGAAGAGTTGCGTGAACTGCTGCCGTGGCTGTCGAAAAAGCTGGGGCAGACCCAGGGCGGGTGGCAGATGGATTGGTTGATTGCTGAAAGCTGAGTTTTGCTGGCGCCTGGAAGGGCGCTATCGCGAGCAAGCTCGTTTCCACATGGGGATCTTAGGCGTACGCAAGAGTTGTGTACGCCGCCAGACCTGTGGGAGTTGGCTTGCTCGCGAAGCTTTTCAGGGCCGGACAGTCAGATTGGGCAGGTCACGCCGGTCCCGCCAATCCCGCAATAGCCTTCAGGGTTCTTCGCCAGGTACTGCTGGTGATAGGCCTCGGCGAAGTAGAACGTCGGTGCTTCTTCGATTTCGGTGGTGATGGTGCCTTTGCCGGCCTTGGTCAACTCGGCCTGGAAGACTTGTTCGCTGTGTTTGGCCGCCGCCAGTTGGGCTGGGGTGGTGGCATAGATCACCGAGCGGTACTGGGTGCCGATGTCGTTCCCCTGGCGCATGCCCTGGGTCGGGTTGTGCAGTTCCCAGAACATCTTCAGAAGCTGTTCGTAGCTGACTTTGGCTGGCTCGTAGACCACCAGCACCACTTCGCTGTGGCCGGTAAGGCCCGAGCAGACTTCTTCGTACGTCGGGTTCGGTGTGAAACCACCGGCGTAACCCACTGCGGTACTGACCACGCCTTCGCGCTGCCAGAACTTGCGTTCCGCGCCCCAGAAGCAGCCGAGGCCGAAGATCGCGAAATCCACGTCCATGGCAAACGGGCCCAGCAGCGGTGCGTCGAGGACGAAGTGTTTTTCCGGCACGGTCATCGGGGTTTCACGGCCAGGCAGGGCTTGTTCTTGAGTAGGGAGCACGTTTTTGTTCACCAGGATTTCCGAGCGCAAGACCATTTATCAGTCCTTTCAGTCAGATTGAGTTGAGCGAAATAGACCGTCAGTGTGCCTCAGAAAAGCCGCTGCAAGCTATACGCAGCTGTCAGACCAGAGGCCCACGCGGGTAGCGCTTGAGCTTTTCGATCAGCTCCGCGCCCGGGATTGGCCGGTCGAACAGGTAGCCCTGGCCGACGTCGCAGCGGTGACGCCGCAGGAACGTCAGTTGCTGGGCGGTCTCGATGCCTTCGGCCACGACCTTGAGTTTCAGGTTGTGAGCCATGGCGATCACCGCCGAGGTGATTTCCATGTCGTCCTGGTTGTCCGGGATCTCATGGATGAAGCTGCGATCGATCTTGATGATGTCGATCGGGAATTTTTTCAGGTAACTGAGGGACGAGTAACCGGTGCCGAAGTCGTCCATGGCCAGGGTCAGCCCCAGGCGCTTGAGCTGGTCGAGCTGCAAGTGGGTGTCTTCGGTGGCTTCCAGCAACAGGCCTTCGGTCAGTTCCAGCTCCAGCAACCGGGCCGGCAGTTGTTCTTCCTTGAGGATGCTGGCGATGGAGGCGACCAGGTCCGGGTCGGAGAACTGCTTGGGCGACAGGTTGATCGCCACCTGCAGGTTGCCCAGGCCGGCGGCGGTCAGCTGTTTGCTCATGCGGCAGGCCTGGCGGGCGATCCATTTGCCGATGGGAATGATCAGGCCGGTTTCTTCGGCCACGCTGATGAACTGGTCCGGGCGGATCATGCCCTTTTCCGGATGGTTCCAGCGCAGCAACGCTTCCATGCCCAGCAGGCGGCCGCTGCGCAGGCACAACTTGGGCTGGTAGAACACGTCCAGTTCGTTCTGGGTCAAGGCGCGACGCAGGTTGTTTTCCACGAACAGCTTGTAGCTGGCCTCGGCATTCAGTGCTTCGGTGAACACCTGGACCTGGTGTTTGCCGTTGGCCTTGGCTTTGTGCAAGGCGAGGCCGGCGTTGCGCATCAGGGTCTGCGGATCGCGGCCGTGCAGCGGCGCGCAGGCCAGGCCCACGGAGCCGGTCACGCTGATCAACTGGTTATCGACGAACATCGGCTTGTCGAGGGTCATCAGCAACTGACTGGCGATCTGTTGCCCGGCTTCCAGGCTCGTGTCGTCCAGCAGGACCGCGAATTCGTTACTGGCAAATCGCGCCAGGCTGCCGCTGGGGCTCAAGCTGTTGCGCAGGCGCCGGGCCAGGCTGATCAGCAGTTTGTCACCGGTCTGGTGGCCGAGGCTGTCGTTGATGCGCTTGAAGTTGTCGATGTCCACCAGCAGCAGGCTGATGGGCGAATCACTGTCCCGGGCGAAGCGTTCATCGAGGTTGCGAATGAACGCCGGACGGTTGCCCAGGTTGGTCAGGTTATCGGTGTACGCCAGGCGCTCGATGCGCTGCTGGGCCAGCTTGGTCTGGGTGATGTCTTCGTAGATGCCGATGTAGTGGGTCAGCTCACGGTTATCGCCGTAGACCTTGGAAATCGACAGCTGGCCCCAGTAGGGCTCCAGGTTCTTGCGTCGACTCTTGAACTCACCCTGCCAACTGTTGCTCTGGGCCAGCGCCGAGGGGGCGTCGAACAGCAGTTCGCTGAGGTTCTCCAGGGCCGGCAGTTCCGAGAGGCGTTGGCCGTGGACTTCCTCGGTGGTGTACTGGGTGATCGCGGTGAAGCTCGGGTTGACGTACTCCACCACGCCGTCGCAATTGACCAGCAGGAACGCGTTGGCGCTCTGTTCCACGGCGCGCTGGAACAAGTGCAGGGCGCTGGTGGCGGTGCGTCGGTTATGGTTGTTGATGACTTGGGCGAACTGGTCCGCGAGCTCGCCGGCAAAGGCGATTTCATCCGACTGCCAGGCGCGGGTGACGCCTACTTGCTCTAGGCACAGCACGCCCACCACCTGGCCGTCGATACGCACGCTGGCGTCGAGAATGGCATTGACGTCACGAGCGCGCAGGTTCTCGGCCATTTCTCGGGTGCGTGGGTCGCGCATTGCATTGTGGGCGTCAATGGCGCGGCAGGTCTGCAGCGCCTCCATGTAGTCGGGAAAGTCGTTGGCGTCGATCACCGCGGGCAGGAAGTACGCCTGGGACGCGCGGTTGTAGGCGGAAATCGGTACCAGTTTGCCATCGTCCAGATTCCAGAGGCTGGCGCAGTCGATCTGGTAGATGTCACAGGCGCTGCGGGTAATGAGTTCAGCGGCTTCGAGCAGGGAGTTGTTGGCGCTGTAGCGTTGACGGGTCAGCAGCAGGATCAAGTCCTGTTGGGCGCGCACCCGGTCCAGGTGCTGGAGTTGCTCTTGCTGGGCGCGCTGGTTCAGTTCCAGGGCGATCTGCAGGCGTGAGTTCTGGGTTTCCAGGTCCAGTGCCGGCACGGCGGGTTCGCTTTGCAGCAAATTGTCCACTGCCAGCAGATAACCGCGCAGCAGATGACGATTGTGTTGCTTATAGGCCTCACCCGTCTCCAGCACGTTCATCGGGCCCTTGGCGGTGTGGAGCGTGTAGCGAATCTGGTAATGCGCGGCCTGGGCCAATTGTTGCTGGATGGCGTCGTGCAACTGATAGCGTGCTTCGGGCTCCATCAAGCTGGCGTAAGGCGCACTGACCAGCGAGCACAGCTCTACCGCCGGCAGGCCGAAGTATCGCTCGCAGTTGGGATCGAGGAACAACAGCGCCCAGCTTGCTTCATTCAGCCGTTCGAAACGCAGCATACCGAGCCGCGAGGGCACCGGTAACTGCGTCACTACCTCGGCCGCCATACGGCTGGCGGCATCGGGTTGGCTTTTCATGGGGAAACTCGCTTCGAAAATGCTGATCGCGCCGGGCTAACGCCCTCGTTATTACGGATTGGCGCAAGGTTGCATCATTGCGGCACCGGCTGACAAGAGAGATGAAGGCCAAGTGCTATAAACCTTTTATCGGCCGACGAGAGGATTTCTCCAGTCGCCGGCCGATCAGAGGGCATGGAAGATCATTGCAGCGGGATATCGACCGTCTGCAAGGGGTTGCCGTCCCGGTCGTGGAAGGTGACTTGAAGGCTCTGGGCCGTGACATGCAGGTAGGCGAAGTTGTCCTGGCTCACCACTTTGCTGGTCAGTTCATAGCGGTACTCACCGCTTTGGGTGCGGGCCATGGGCCTGTGGAAAATAAAATCCGAGGCTTTTGCAAAAGGCAGCAATTTACTGTTGTAGAACGGTGAGGAAACGACGGTGTTGACCTCGAAATCAGGATCCTCGCTGTGACGCAGGCGGCTGGTCATGGAGCCGTGGACATCGCCCGAGACGAAAATCACGTTTTTGATCCGATGGCGGCGTATGGTTTCCAGCAAGCGCAGGCGTTGTTCCGGGAAAGCCTGCCAGGCGTCGCCGTCATCGTGCTTGCTGTCAGGGAAGAACATGACGCTGGTCACGACGAGTTTGACCCTGGCGGGGCTGTCGATGAGCCATTGGAGCAGGGACTGTTCCTGTTCTTCGTCGAGGATGCGCCGGTCATTCGCCGACAGGTTGCGTTGCGTCCGGCTGTCGGTGACGAACCATTGGATATCGCCGTGGGAGAAGGTGTACCAGTAGCGGGTTAACGACTTGTGTAATGTTCCGTCGTTCGACAGTTCATGGGCTGGCCCGTGGCTGGCCTGATAAAGCCGATAAGCGCCCATGGCATTTGCGTAGAGGATGTCGTCGTTGACGGTTTTCCTGGCGGGCCAGTTGTCTTCGATCTCATGGTCGTCAAGGATCATGTAGGTAGGGACGCCAGACATCAGTTTCCGGATATGCGGCTGGGTAAATACCGTTCGGTATCTGAAAAGGATGTTCTGATAGGTTCGGTCCGGTCCGATGACATTCAGGTCATCCAGATAAACCTGATCGCCGGTCATCAATACCGCGCTGATCGGTGGGTTGGCCTGCGCCACGAGGCGGTTGATGCCGGCAAAGGTGCGGTCGCCAAGCCCAGGTAGCAATGGGATGCCGGCGGCGATTCGCAAGTAGCGACAAGAGCCCACGATATAAGCGCGTGGCGCATCGGTTTTGCTGGCCGGCGTGCGTAGGCAGTAGGTGGTCCTGGGCCATTGCAGCGGCAGTTCCTGGACGGTTTCCACGGTATGGGTCGGGCTCAGGGGGCTGAACCAGCCGGCCTGGTATTCGTAGGCGGTGTCGGGTTGAAGGCCTTTCAACACGATGACATCGGACATGTCGCGGTAGGCCTTCAATTGGACAAAATGCCCTTTCGACCAGCGTGTATCGCCTTGGCGCCGATGGCGAATACCGGCGAATACCCGGTTGTTGTCGCGATCGCCGCGCAGGAATATCCGGGCGTGGTCGGTTGTCGTGTGGCCGACAATGGGGCCAACGGTAGGTTTGAACATATTCGAATCCATTCGAAGTTTCAGCAGTGGGGGCAAACATCAAGTTGCCTTGAGGCTCCGATGCTAAAGCGCGATGCAGGATAAATATTGATCGAGGAGAGGGCGCAAGTTGTGGGTAATGACTAACAGGGGGTGTAGTCATTTCAAGCTTGCGAGGTAGGAAAGTTGCCGCGCTGCCTGATTTTCCGCCATCGCGATGAGGCCGGCACATCCAGCATCCAGGCAGCTTGGCTGGAATTCCAGGCAAAAAAAGCCCCGCCAAACGGGCGGGGTTGAGGTACGAGCGTGGCGCTCGGAAAACAGTGCTCCGAATGGCCCTCCCCAAGGGAGGGCCGTGCGGTGTTACAGCAGGATGGTGCGGATGTCGCCCAGCAGGTCGCTCAGACGCTTGGTGAAGCGTGCAGCGGCGGCGCCGTTGATCACACGGTGATCGTAGGACAGCGACAGTGGCAGCATCAGCTTCGGCTGGAAGGCTTTACCGTCCCAGACAGGCTGGATGGTGGCCTTGGAAACACCCAGGATCGCCACTTCCGGCGCGTTGACGATCGGCGTGAAGCCGGTGCCGCCAATGTGGCCGAGGCTGGAGATGGTGAAGCAGGCGCCTTGCATGTCGTCGGCGGTGAGCTTCTTGTTCCGGGCTTTTTCGGCCAGGGCAGCGGCTTCGGCAGCCAGTTGCAAGAGGCTCTTCTGGTCGACGTTGCGGATGACCGGTACCAGCAGGCCTTCCGGGGTGTCGACGGCAAAGCCGATGTGCACGTATTTCTTGCGGATCACAGCCTTGCCACTCGGGGCCAGGGAGGCGTTGAAGTCCGGCAGTTCCTTGAGCAGGTGCGCACAGGCCTTGAGCAGCAGGGGCAGCACGGTCAGCTTCACGCCGGCCTTTTCCGCCACGGCTTTCTGCGCAACGCGGAAAGCTTCCAGCTCGGTGATGTCGGCCTGGTCGAACTGAGTCACGTGCGGGATGTTCAGCCAGCTGCGATGCAGGCTCGACGCGCCGATCTGCATCAGGCGAGTCATGGCCACTTCTTCGGTTTCGCCGAAGCGGCTGAAGTCCACCGCCGGGATCGGCGGAATGCCCGCGCCGCCAGTGGCGCCTTCGGCCGGTGCGTTCTTGGCCTTCTGCATCATGGCCTTGACGTAGGCTTGCACGTCTTCTTTCAGCACACGACCGTGAGGGCCGCTTGGGCCGACGGCGGACAGCTCGACACCGAATTCACGGGCCAGCTGACGCACCGCAGGGCCGGCGTGGACCTTGGCGCCGCTTGGGGCTGGTGCAGCGACCGGTGCGGGCGCGGCTTCGGCCTTGGCGGCTGGTGCGGCAGCAGCCGGAGCGGCTTCGGTCTTGGCTGCGGGTGCCGCGGCCTGGGCTGGCGCGGCCGGAGCGGCGGCGCCGGCTACTTTCAACTTCAGGATCAGGTCACCGGTGCCGACTTCGTCTTCCAGCTTGATCTCGACGCTTTCCACCACACCGGCGGCCGGCGACGGGATTTCCATGCTGGCCTTGTCGGATTCCAGGGTGATCAGCGACTGGTCGGCTTCGACCGTGTCGCCGGCCTTGACCAACACTTCGATGATCTTGGCCTTGCCCGACGAACCGATGTCCGGAACGTGAATGTCCTGGACCGTGGCCGCCGCAGGCGCAGCAGCCGGAGCGGGAGCCGCCTCGGCAGCCGGTGCCGCGGCCGGCTTTTCAGCCGCCGCCGGGGCTGCAGCAGGGGCGGCCGCCTCAGGTGCCGCAGCGGCGCCCTCGACTTCCAGCTCCAGCAGTTCGTCGCCTTCTTTCAGGCGATCGCCCAGCTTCACTTTCAGGCTCTTGATCACACCGGCCTTCGGCGCAGGCACTTCCATGCTGGCCTTGTCCGATTCAAGCGTCAGGATGCTCTGGTCGGCTTCGATACGGTCGCCGACCTTCACAAACAGTTCAATTACTTCACCTTCACCGCTGCCGATGTCAGGTACGCGAATGAGTTCGCTCACGAAAATTCTCCTCAGCAGTCCAGTGGGTTGCGTTTTTCTGGATCGATGCCGAACTTGGCGATGGCTTCGGCCACCACTTTAGGTTCGATATCGCCACGGTCAGCCAGGGCTTCCAGGGCTGCCAACACAACGAACTTACGGTCGACTTCGAAGAAGTGACGCAGCTTCTTGCGGCTGTCGCTACGGCCGAAACCGTCGGTGCCCAGCACTTTGAATTCCTTGGAAGGAACCCACTGGCGGATCTGCTCGGCGAACAGCTTCATGTAGTCGGTAGACGCGATGACCGGACCTTTGCGGCCGTTCAGGCACTCTTCGACGTAGCTCAGCTTTGGCTTCTGGCCAGGGTGCAGGCGGTTGCTGCGCTCTACGGCCAGGCCGTCGCGACGCAGTTCGTTGAAGCTGGTGACGCTCCAGACGTCGGCGCCGACGTTGAACTCTTCACGCAGGATCTTCGCTGCCTCGCGCACTTCGCGCAGGATGGTGCCCGAGCCCATCAACTGGACGTGGTGCGCCGCTTCGCGGGTGTCTTCTTCGAGCAGGTACATGCCCTTGACGATGCCTGCCTCGACACCGGCCGGCATGGCTGGCTGCTGGTAGGACTCGTTCATTACGGTGATGTAGTAGAAGACGTCCTGTTGTTCTTCGGTCATCTTCTTCATGCCGTCCTGGATGATCACCGCCAGCTCGTAGCCATAGGTCGGATCATAGGTGCGGCAGTTCGGGATGGTCCCGGCCAGCATGTGGCTATGGCCGTCTTCGTGCTGCAGGCCTTCACCGTTCAGCGTGGTCCGGCCTGCGGTACCGCCGATCAGGAAGCCGCGGGTACGGCTGTCGCCGGCCGCCCAGGCCAGGTCGCCGATACGCTGGAAGCCGAACATCGAGTAGAAGATGTAGAACGGCAGCATCGGCTGGTTGTGGCTGGAGTACGAAGTACCGGCGGCAATGAAGGAGCTCATGGCACCTGCTTCGTTGATGCCTTCTTCGAGGATCTGGCCCTTCTTGTCTTCGCGGTAGAACATCACCTGGTCTTTATCGACTGGCTCGTAGAGCTGGCCGACGGACGAGTAGATGCCCAACTGGCGGAACATGCCTTCCATACCGAAGGTACGGGCTTCGTCCGGGATGATCGGAACGATGCGCTGGCCGATTTCCTTGTCCTTGACCAGTTGCGCGAGGATCCGCACGAAGGCCATGGTGGTGGAGATTTCGCGGTCGCCCGAGCCGTCCAGGATCGCCTTGAGGGTCTCCAGCGGTGGGGTCGGAACGCTGAAGCTCTTGGCGCGACGCTGCGGCACGAAACCGCCCAGTGCAGCACGGCGCTCGGCCAGGTAACGGGCTTCGGCGCTGCCTTCTTCAGGCTTGAAGAACGGCAGGTTTTCCAGCTCGCTGTCCTTGACCGGAATGTCGAAGCGGTCGCGGAACAACTTCAGGCTGTCGACATCGACTTTCTTGGTGTTGTGCGCGGTGTTCTTCGCTTCGCCGGCGCCGGTGCCATAACCCTTGATGGTCTTGGCCAGGATGACGGTTGGTTGCTCTTTGTGGTTGACCGCTTCGTGGTACGCCGCATAGACCTTGTACGGGTCGTGGCCGCCACGGTTGAGTTTCCAGATCTCGTCGTCGGACAAGTCGGCAACCATCGCCTTGAGTTCAGGCGTGTTGAAGAAGTGCTCACGGACGAACGCGCCGTCCTTGGCCTTGTAGTTCTGGTACTCGCCGTCGATGACTTCGTCCATGCGACGTTGCAGGATGCCGTCGACGTCCTTGGCCAGCAGTGGGTCCCAGAAACGGCCCCAGATGACTTTGTTGACGTTCCATTGGGCGCCACGGAACACGCCTTCGAGTTCCTGGATGATCTTGCCGTTGCCGCGAACCGGGCCGTCGAGGCGCTGCAGGTTGCAGTTGATGACGAAGATCAGGTTGTCCAGCTTCTCGCGGCCGGCCAGGGAAATCGCGCCCAGGGATTCTGGCTCGTCGCACTCGCCGTCACCCATGAAGCACCAGACTTTCTGCTTGCCTGGCTGGATGAAGCCACGGGCTTCCAGGTACTTCATGAAGCGTGCCTGGTAGATCGCCTGGATCGGGCCCAGGCCCATGGAAACGGTCGGGAACTGCCAGAAGTCCGGCATCAGCCAAGGGTGCGGGTACGAAGACAGGCCGTTGCCGTCCACTTCCTGGCGGAAGTTGTTCATCTGGTCTTCGGAGATGCGGCCTTCCATGAACGCACGGGCGTAGACGCCTGGCGATGCGTGGCCCTGGAAGTAGATCAGGTCGCCGCCGTGTTCGTCGGTCGGGGCCTGGAAGAAGTAGTTGAAGCCGATGTCATACAGCGTCGCGCTGGAGGCGAAGCTGGAGATGTGACCGCCCAGGTCAGAATCTTTCAGGTTGGTACGCATGACCATGGCCAACGCGTTCCAGCGTACCAGCGAGCGAATGCGGCGTTCCATGAACAGGTCGCCAGGCATGCGTGCTTCGTGGGTAACGGGGATCGTGTTGCGGTACGGCGTGGTGATGGCGTAGGGCAGTTGCGAACCGCTGCGGGTTGCGAGTTCGCCCATACGGGTCATCAGATAATGAGCACGGTCTTCGCCTTCTTTGTCGAGAACCGATTCCAGGGCGTCCAGCCATTCCTGGGTTTCGACGGGATCGAGGTCTTGCATGGCTTGCTCCAGGGCGGAAAGGCTACCAGAATCGGTTGCCTGAGTTTGCGACTGGCCTTGTGGGCAGACGATATAAATTCTTGGATTGCCGAAGGTTGTTTCGGCGGCGTGTAGTTTTACTACAAATCGTCGACCGTTTCAGCCTTTCGAATGTATAGACGAGTAGTAAAACTACACATGAGCGGCTTATGGCCCCTCGTTTCGTTGTGAGAATAATCGTTACTGTTGGTCATTAGCCAACTCGAACAGGTAAAAACTTGATGCCGGCTGCCAATAAAATCAGATTTTCAGCTATTTATCATCTTTGTTCGACAGTCGATCAGGTAGTGTATTTGGAAAAAACACTACATCCAGCCTCTCCCGCGCCGATCAAGGATAGACCATGAGCCTGCCCTCGCTTGTCCCAATATCGGAAACAGTGCCGGCCATTCTCCAGTCATTGGTCAGTCGTGCCGAGCAGTCGTTCCGTGCGGTGGTCGCCTTGCTCGACGACGATCACGGGCTGTCGGCCTGGACCCCGCAGCGCTGGGAGGCGTTCAGCCGTATTGCCGCCGCCAGCGACTTTGTCATCGAGCAGAGTCTCCGCGACCCGGTAATGCTGCTGGAGCTGGTGCGCAGCGGCGAGCTGGACCGCAGCCTGGCGCCCGGTGAAATGTGCGCGCAGATCGGTGCCGCCGTGCGGGCCGTCGAGACTGAAGAAGAACTGGGCCGCGTCCTGCGCCGCCAGCGAACCCGCCAGCAGGTACGGATCATCTGGCGTGACCTGACCCGCCAGGCCGACCTGGTCCAGACCTGCCGCGACCTCTCGAACATGGCCGACACCTGCATCGACCAGGCCTATCAATGGTTGTACCAGCGCCTCAGCCAGCAATTCGGCACACCCACCGGACGGCGCAGCGGCGAGCCGCAGCAGATGGTCATCCTGGGCATGGGCAAGCTGGGTGCAGTGGAACTGAACCTGTCGTCGGACATCGACCTGATCTTCGCCTACCCCGAGGGCGGCGAAACCGTTGGCGTCAAGCGACCACTGGATAACCAGGAGTTTTTCATTCGTGTCGGCCAGCGCCTGATCAAGGCCCTGGACCCGATGACCGTCGACGGTTTTGTGTTCCGCGTCGACATGCGCCTGCGCCCCTATGGCTCAGCCGGTGCGCTGGTGCTGAGTTTCAATGCCCTGGAGCAGTATTACCAGGACCAGGGCCGCGACTGGGAACGCTACGCCATGATCAAGGCGCGGGTGGTGGCGGGCGACCAGGTGGCCGGTGCCCAGTTGCTCGACATGCTGCGCCCGTTCGTCTATCGCCGTTACCTGGATTTTTCCGCCATCGAAGCGTTGCGCACCATGAAGCAGCTGATCCAGCAGGAGGTGCGGCGCAAGGGCATGGCCGACAACATCAAGCTGGGCTCGGGCGGCATTCGTGAGGTGGAGTTCATTGCCCAGGCGTTCCAACTGATCCATGGCGGCCGCGACCTGAGCTTGCAGCAGCGTCCGCTGCTCAAGGTGCTGGGGACACTGGAAGGCCAGGGTTATCTGCCAGCCAAGGTGATCGACGAGCTGCGCCAAGGCTATGAATTCCTGCGTTATACCGAACATGCGATCCAGGCCATCGCCGATCGCCAGACCCAGATGTTGCCGGACAACCCGCAGGACCAGGCGCGCATTGCGTTCATGCTGGGTTTTGCCGACTGGTCGGCCTTTCACGAGCAATTGATGTACTGGCGAGGGCGTGTGGCCTGGCATTTCGGCCAGGTCATCGCCGACCCGGATGAAGAGGCGGGTGGCGAAAGCGAAGTCGTGGTGGGTGGTGAATGGTTGCCGTTGTGGGAAGACAGCCAGGACGAAGAGGCGGCGTGTCGTCAGTTGGAGGAGGGTGGCTTCGTCGATGCACCCAAAGCCCTCAAGGCCTTGGCCGCCCTGCGCGGCAGCCCGCAACTGCGCGCCATGCAGCGCCTGGGACGCGAGCGTCTGGATGCCTTCATTCCACGCCTGCTGGCCCAAGCCGTGGAACATGCCGATCCAGACCTGGTGCTGGAACGGGTGCTGCCCTTGGTCGAAGCGGTAGCCCGCCGCTCGGCCTACCTGGTGTTGTTGACGGAAAACCCCGGCGCACTGCGTCGTTTGCTGACGTTGTGCGCGGCGAGCCCGTGGATTGCTGAACAGATCACCCGTTTCCCCTTGCTGCTCGATGAATTGCTCAATGAGGGCCGGCTGTTCAAGCCGCCCTTGGCGCCGGAGTTGGCGGCAGAGTTGCGTGAGCGCCTGACGCGCATCCCTGAGGATGACCTTGAGCAACAAATGGAGGCGCTTCGGCATTTCAAGCTGGCGCACCGCCTGCGGGTGGCCGCCTCGGAAATCGCCGGCAGCCTGCCGCTGATGAAAGTCAGCGATTACCTGACCTGGCTGGCCGAGGCGATTCTCGAACAAGTGTTGGCCCTGGCCTGGCGCCAGACGGCCGCCAAGCATGGCGTGCCATTGCGCACCGATGGCAGCCTGTGCGATCCGGGCTTCATTATTGTCGGTTATGGGAAAGTCGGCGGCCTGGAGTTGGGGCATGGTTCCGACCTGGACCTGGTGTTCATCCACGATGGTGATCCGCACGCGGAAACCGACGGTCCCAAACCCATCGATGGTGCGCAGTTCTTCACCCGGCTCGGCCAGCGGATCATTCACCTGCTGACCGCGCAGACCAACTCCGGGCAGTTGTATGAAGTGGATATGCGCCTGCGGCCATCCGGGGCGTCGGGGTTGCTGGTCAGTTCGCTCGGGGCGTTTGCCCGTTACCAGGAGAATGAAGCCTGGACCTGGGAGCATCAGGCGTTGGTGCGGGCGCGGGTGCTGGTGGGCAGCCAGGACGTGGGCCAGGCGTTCGAGAAGGTCCGCGTCCAGGTGTTGGGACGCAAGCGTGACTTGCCGACGCTGCGCCAGGAGGTCAGCGAGATGCGCGCCAAGATGCGCGAGAACCTGGGCAGCAAGGCCACCGCCGCCGGGACCGCGCCGAATGCCTTCGAGGCCTCGGCGCCCTTCGACCTCAAGCAGGATGCCGGAGGTATCGTCGATATTGAATTTATGGTGCAATACGCGGCTCTGGCGTGGTCCGAGGAACACCCATCGCTGGTGCGCTACACCGATAACATCCGCATTCTGGACGGGTTGCAGGAAGTCGGGCTGATGTCGGCCGAAGATGCCACGCTGTTGCGCGAAGCCTACAAAGCCTACCGCTCCGCCGCTCACCGCCAGGCCTTGCAGAAAGATGCCGGGGTGATCGCAGGCGACCAGTTCGTGGAGGAGCGTCGGCAGGTGCTGCGGATCTGGCGAGAGCTGGGGCTGAGCTGAAGCTTGAAACGTGGGAGCGGGCTTGCTCGCGAAGGCGGTGTGTCAGGCGACATTGATGTTGAATGTGCTGGCCTCATCGCGAGCAAGCTCGCCCCCACAGTTGTAGATTGAAGGCAACAGGCAACGACCTGAGCCGCAGTGATTCTCGAGGCGGGGAGGCGTAGGCCTCCCCGTAGCGTTTTTGGAAACCACATGAATATTCTGATCGTTGGGCCCAGCTGGGTCGGTGACATGGTGATGGCGCAGACACTGTTCCAGTGCCTGAAACAGCGTCATCCGCAGTGCGAAATCGACGTCCTGGCCCCCGAGTGGAGCCGGCCGATCCTTGAGCGTATGCCCGAGGTACGCAAGGCCTTGAGCTTCCCGCTCGGCCACGGCGTGCTGGAGCTGGCGACCCGGCGGCGCATTGGCAAATCCCTGGCCGGTCAGTACGACCAGGCGATTGTGTTGCCCAATTCGTTGAAATCGGCACTGGTGCCGTTTTTCGCGGGCATCCCCAAGCGCACCGGCTGGCGTGGCGAGTTTCGCTACGGCCTGCTCAACGACGTGCGCACCCTGGACAAAGAGCGCTACCCGTTGATGATCGAGCGCTTCATGGCCCTGGCCTACGAGACTGGGACCGAGTTGCCCAAGCCGTATCCACGACCGAGCCTGCAGATCGACCCGCTCACCCGCGAAGCGGCGCTGGCCAAGTTCGGCCTGAGCCTGGACCGTCCGGTATTGGCCCTGTGTCCGGGGGCCGAGTTCGGTGAGTCCAAGCGCTGGCCGGCCGAGCATTACGCCCAGGTTGCCGAGGCGAAGATTCGCGAAGGCTGGCAGGTCTGGCTGTTCGGCTCGAAAAAAGATCATCCGGTGGGCGAGGACATCCGCTCGCGGCTGATCCCGGGCCTTCGGGAAGAATCGGTAAACCTCAGCGGCGACACGTCCCTGGCCGAGGCCATCGACCTGTTGTCCTGCGCCGATTCGGTGGTCTCCAACGACTCCGGCCTGATGCACGTGGCCGCGGCCCTGAACCGCCCATTGGTGGCGGTCTACGGTTCCACCTCGCCGGGCTTTACGCCACCGTTGGCCGACCAGGTCGAAGTCGTGCGGCTGGGTATCGAGTGCAGTCCGTGCTTCGACCGCACCTGTCGCTTCGGTCATTACAATTGCCTGCGCCAGCTCATGCCATCGTCGGTGAACGAGGCCCTGGAGCGTTTGCAGGGCACACCCGTGGAGGTTCGGTAACTTGCGGGTATTGCTGATCAAGACCTCTTCGCTGGGGGATGTGGTCCACACCCTGCCGGCGTTGACCGACGCGGCGCGGGCGATTCCTGGCATCAAGTTCGACTGGGTGGTGGAAGAAGGCTTTGCCGAAATCCCCACCTGGCACCCGGCCGTGGGCAAAGTCGTTCCGGTAGCGATCCGTCGCTGGCGCAAGAACCTCTGGCAAACCATCAAGAGTGGCGAATGGCGACGCTTCAAGCAGAGCGTGCGGGCCGAAAAATACGACCTGGTCATCGACGCCCAAGGCCTGCTGAAAAGCGCCTGGCTGACCCGTTACGTCAAGGCCCCGGTGGCCGGTCTGGATAAAAATTCGGCGCGTGAGCCCCTGGCGGCGCGCTTTTATTCCCGACGCCTGGCGGTGGCTCGTGGTCAGCATGCGGTCGAGCGCGTACGGCAGCTGTTTGCCCTGGCGCTGGGGTATGACTTGCCGCAGACGCTGGGTAACTATGGTCTCAACGTCGACCGATTGGTGGAATTGCCACGCCCCTATCCCTACGTGGTGTTTCTGCACGGCACGACCTGGGAGTCCAAGCATTGGCCCGAACTTTACTGGCGCCAGCTCACCGAGCGCATGGGGCAGTTCGGCGTGGTGGTAAAACTGCCGTGGGGCAACCCCGCCGAAAAGGCCCGGGCCGAACGCATCGCCAACGGGTTGCGCAACGCCTTGGTGCTGCCGAAGCTGAACCTCGGCGGGATGGGCAAGGTGCTTGCCGGTGCCCAGGCCTGTGTGGCCGTGGACACCGGTCTCGGTCATCTGGCCGCGGCCCTGGACGTACCGACCATTTCGTTGCTTGGCCCGACCAATCCGGTGCTGACCGGCGCCTACGGCAAGGGCCAGATCCATCTCGCCAGCGATTTCCCCTGTGCGCCTTGCATGCAAAAGCAGTGCACTTACCCACCCACCGCCGAAGATGCCCGGCGGTTTGACCTGAAACGCGAGCAGCCCCTGTGCTTCACGCGTCTGAACCCCGAGCGTGTTGCCAGCCACCTGAGCACGTTATTGGCTGAGGAGCCGCGCTGATGCAATTGGCTTTTGTCCTTTATAAGTACTTCCCCTTCGGTGGCCTGCAGCGTGACTTCATGCGCATCGCCCTGGAGTGCCAGCGACGCGGTCACCAGATCCGCGTCTACACGCTGATTTGGGAAGGTGACGTGCCGCCCGGCTTCGAGGTGCTGGTCGCGCCGGTCAAGGCGCTGTTCAACCATCGCCGTAACGAGAAGCTCAGTGCGTGGATGGAGGCCGACCTGGCCAAGCGCCCGGTGGACCGTTTGATCGGCTTCAACAAAATGCCCGGCCTGGACGTGTACTACGCTGCCGACGGCTGTTTCGAAGACAAAGCGCAGAACCTGCGCAATTCGCTGTACCGGCGCTGGGGCCGCTACCGGCATTTCGCCGAGTACGAGCGGGCGGTGTTCGCCAAGGATGCCAAGACCGACGTGCTGATGATTTCCGAAGTCCAGCAGCCACTGTTCATCAAGCACTACGGCACGCCGCTGGAGCGCTTTCACCTGCTGCCGCCGGGCATTGCCCAGGACCGGCGTCGGCCCGCCGACGCCGACGAGATCCGCGCGGCGTTCCGGGCCGAATTCGAATTGGCCGATGACGACCTGCTGCTGGTGCAGATCGGTTCCGGGTTCAAGACCAAGGGCGTGGATCGCAGCCTCAAGGCCCTGGCCGCGCTGCCCGCCGAATTGAGAAAACGCACCCGGCTGTTTGTAATCGGCCAGGACGACCCCAAAGTATTCCAATTGCAGAGCGCCGCACTGGGGCTCGGTGACAACGTACGGTTCCTCAAGGGCCGCAGCGACATCCCGCGTTTCCTGCTGGGTGCCGACCTGTTGATCCATCCGGCGTACAACGAGAACACCGGCACCGTACTGCTCGAAGCGCTGGTGGCCGGATTGCCGGTGCTGGTCAGCGCGGTGTGTGGATACGCCCATTACATCGCCGAGGCCGACAGTGGCCTGGTGCTGGACGAGCCGTTCGAACAAGCCCAGCTCACCGAGTACCTGGGCCGCATGTTGAACGATGCCGATGCCCGGACGGCCTGGAGCCGCAACGGTCTGGCCTTCGCCGAGACGGCCGACCTCTACAGCATGCCGCAGCACGCGGCCGATGTGATTTTGGCGGAGCACGCGCAATGAAGTTGATGCTGGCCGAACCGTTCAAGAGCCTTTGGGCCGGGCGCGATGCGTTCACCGAAGTCGAAGCGCTCAAGGGCGAGGTCTATCGTGAACTGGAAGCCCGGCGCACCTTGCGCACGGAGGTGGACGGTCGCGGCTTTTTCGTGAAGATCCACCGTGGCATCGGTTGGGGCGAGATCTTCAAGAACTTGTTCACCGCCAAGCTGCCGGTCCTCGGGGCAGGGCAGGAGTGGAAGGCTATCCAGCGTTTGCAGGAGGCTGGCGTGCCGACCATGACCGCTGTCGCCTACGGCGAGAAGGGCAGCAATCCGGCGGACCAGCACTCGTTCATCGTCACCGAAGAGCTGGCGCCGACCGTCAGCCTCGAAGACTTCAGCATCGACTGGGTCAAGCAGCCGCCGCCACCGGCACTCAAGCGTGCCCTGATCGCCGAAGTGGCGCGCATGACCGGCATGATGCACCGCGCCGGGGTCAACCATCGCGACTGCTACATCTGCCACTTCCTGCTGCACACCGACAAGCCGGTGACGCCTGCCGACTTCAAGCTTTCGGTGATCGACCTGCACCGTGCCCAGACCCGTCCAGCCATCACCGCTCGCTGGCGCAACAAGGACCTGGCGGCGCTGTATTTCTCGGCGCTGGACATTGGCCTGACCCGGCGCGACAAATTGCGTTTTCTCAAGGGCTATTTCCAGCAGCCGTTGCGCCGGATCCTCGCTGAAGAGGCGTCGCTGCTGGCCTGGCTCGAAGGCAAGGCCAACAAGCTGTATGCCCGCAAGCAGCGATACGGGGACGCGCTCTGATGTCAGGTTGGACACTGGAGCCGGCCTACGCCGACCTGGCGCAGGATTTCGGCAGCCTCGAGGCGGTCTTCGCGTTGCAAGGGGAGCGTTTGACCCGTGATCCGTTGTCAGAGGTGATCCGGGTGCAGCGCAACGGCGTGAATTACTACGTCAAGCGCTACGTCGGGGCGGGCAAGGGCTTGCGCCGTTACCTGGGCAAGCCGCGGGTCAAGTCCGAATGGCAGAACCTCAAGCGCTTCGCCAAATGGGGCATTCCCACCGCCGAAGTCGTGGGCTGGGGCTTGGAGCGAAGCGGCGCGACCTATGCCCGTGGCGCGATGATCACCCGTGAACTGCCGCATACCGAAGACCTCTCGGCGCTGGCCGAGCGTCGCGATCCGAGGCTGGCCGACCGCGCCTGGGTTGAAGGCGTGAGCCGGCAACTGGCCGGTTACACACGGACCATGCACGAGCAGCGCTTCACCCATAATGATCTGAAATGGCGCAACCTGCTGGTCGATGACCAGGCGAAGCTGTACCTGATCGACTGCCCGAACGGCGACTTCTGGCGCGGCTTCTGGCTCAAGTACCGCATCACCAAGGATTTGGCGTGCCTGGACAAAGTGGCCAAGTATCACTTGTCGGCCACGCAGCGCCTGCGGTTCTACCTGCAATACCGCCAGCGCGACCGGCTCAATGCGTGCGACAAGAAACGCATCCGTCACGTGGTGAGATTTTTCGAGGGGCGTGAATGACTGATTTTCTGGCCGCTGAAGACCGGGCGTTGTTGCAACGTCATGGCCTGGACAGCTTCGAGGCCTTGTGGGCGCGGCAACTGGACGCGGTGGACGAACCCAACACCTTGGGTGGCGGCTGGAGCAGTGTGTTCCGGCTGGACCTGGAGGGGCAGGGTTATTACCTCAAGCGCCAGAGCAATTACCTGACCCGGACCTTGTCCCACCCGTTTGGCGAGCCCAGTTTCTCGCGGGAGTTTCGCAACATCAGCCGTTTTCGCCAGCTGGGCATTCCGGCCCTGCAAGCGGTGTTCTATGGTCAGCGCAAGGTGAATGGCGAGGTGCGAGCGGTCTTGCTGACCCGAGCCCTGGACGGCTGGGATGACCTGGATTCACTGCTGCGGCGCTGGTCGACCCTGACGGCGGCGCAACGCACCACCATTTTGAAAGCCTGCGGCCAGTTGGCGCGGCGTCTGCACGGCATGCATCAGGTGCACGGTTGTTTCTATCCAAAACACATCTTTCTGCAAGCCAGCGATAGCGGTTACCAGGCGCAATTGATTGATCTGGAAAAGACCCGGCCACTGCTGTTCGGCCTGCGAGATCGGATCAAGGACCTGGAGCCGTTGCTGCGTCGCGCCTCGATCTGGAGTCACGACGAGGTGCGCCAATTGCTGTCTGTTTATCTGGACCAGCCGCTCGACGGAGCGCTGGTCGATAGCTGGATGACCCGCCTGACCATCCGGCGCAGCCACAAGGAAGCCCGTTGATGCACTTGTCCGAACTGAAGAACGCCGGCCGCAGTCCCAGCCTGCCCCTGAGCCTGGAGCTGGCCGATGCCGCCGGCCCGGCGAAGTTGCAGCTGCTTTCGCTGTTGCGGGTGTTGCCGGGGCAACGTTACGTCGGCGCGGGCGTCTGGCGTGGCCGGCCGGTATTGGCCAAATTATTGGTGGGCAGCAAGGCTGCCCGGCATTTCCAGCGGGAGCTGCAAGGCGTGCGCCTGCTGGCGGAGCAGGGGCTGACCACGCCGTTGTTGCTGGCCGATGGCCTGAAAGAGGGTGAAGGCGGCTGGTTGTTGTTCGAATTGCTCGAAGGCGCCGAGAGCCTGGGGGATGCCTGGAAACAGGTCGAGCACCTGCCATTGCTGGCTGACGAGCAAACGGCGGTATTGGCCGAAGCCCTGGGCGCTATCGCGCAATTGCACAGCAAAGGCCTATGGCAGGAAGACCTGCACCTGGACAATCTGCTGCGTCACGACGGCAAGCTCTACTTGATCGACGGCGCCGGCATCCGTGCTGAAACCCCAGGCCAACCGCTGTCGCGGCAGAAAGTCCTGGAGAACCTGGGGGTGTTTTTCGCTCAGCTTCCCAAAGCCCTCCAGCCGTTCAATGAAGAGCTGTTGGTGCATTACCTGCTAGGCAACGCCGAACACGCGCTGCCCATGGAGGCGCTGCAAAAACAGATCGACAAGGTGCAAGCCTGGCGCCTGAAGGATTTCCTCGCGAAAGTCGGGCGCGAGTGCAGCCTGTTCAGCGTGCAACGCGGGGCGTTTGGCCTGCGGGCGATCCGCCGTGATGAAGAAGCGGCCATGATACCGGTGCTGGAGCAGGCCGATGCATTGCTCGACCAGGGACACCTATTCAAGACCGGCGGCGCGGCCAGTGTCGGCAAAGTCGAGGTGAACGGTCGCACCTTGGTGATCAAGCGCTACAACATCAAGAACTTCGCCCATTGGCTCAAGCGCTTCTGGCGCCCGAGTCGCGCCTGGCATTCCTGGCGCGAAGGCCATCGCCTGGCCTTTCTCGGCATCGCCACGCCCAAGCCCCTGGCTCTGCTGGAAAAGCGTTTCCTGTGGCTGCGCCGCGGTGCGTACCTGGTGACCGAATACCTGTCCGGGCCCGACATCATCGAGCGTTTTGCTCCCTACGTGGAAAACGGTGACGCCCCCGAGACGGAATTGCTGGCGCTGGATCGCTTGTTCGCGGACCTCATCCGCGAACGCATCAGTCACGGCGACTTCAAGGGCCACAACCTGTTCTGGCAGCACGACCGCTGGGCGCTGATCGACCTCGACTCCATGTGCCAGCACCGCACCCACGCCAGCTTCGCCCAGGCGTACACCCGGGATCGCGCGCGGTTCATGCGTAATTGGCCTGAGGACAGTGGGTTGTATCGGGTGATTGATCAGCGGTTGCCTAGAGAGGCCGATAGCGTCTCTTCTACCCTGTAAATCACAGGTGAAGGCCCTGTTTACTTAAGGCCCTCAGGGAACCCTGTGGCGAGGGAGCTTGCTCCCGCTGGGCTGCACAGCAGCCCCAAAGCCATTCAACACGGTGCACCTGTAAAACCGTTAGCAGGTTTACGACTGCTGCGCAGTCGAACGGGAGCAAGCTCCCTCGCCACAGGACCGGGCTTGGCTCCCAATAAAGCCACTCGCCGCTTGTCGCTAGAGGCTTAATGCCGCTTTTAAGCTATAATCCCGCCCTTTAGCTGCCCCGTGCCCTGGGCGCGCGGCACATCAATTTTTCGCGGCGCTTGTCGCCCGTATGCAGACATAAGAGGCTAGACCCCTGTGGCATTGACGATTCTTGGCCTGTCCGGCGCCCTTAGCCATGATCCTTCCGCTGCGTTGTACATTGACGGCAAGCTGATCGCAGCGGCCGAGGAAGAGCGCTTCGTACGCGATAAACATGCAAAGAACCGCATGCCCTACGAGTCGGCGAAGTTCTGCCTGGAGCAGGCCGGTATCAAGCCTTCCGACGTCGATGTAGTGGCGATCCCCTTCGCCCCGATCAGCCTGTTCGGCGAGGCGCGCTGGCACTACGCCAAGCGTTACTGGTACGCCCCGGACCGCGCCCTTGACGCGATCCTGATGGGCAACCGTCGCTACAAGCGCTATCGCCGCAAGATCGTCTGGTGTCTGGAGCAACTGGGCTTCGATCCGAAGAAAATCAAGATCGAGCCGGTCGAGCACCACCTGGCTCACGCCTCCAGTGCCTACCACTGCTCGGGCTTCCAGGAAAAAACCGCGATCCTGGGCATCGACGGCAAGGGCGAATACGCCACGACCTTCTTTGGCTACGGCGAAAACGGCAAGATCCACAAGATCAAGGAGTTCTTCGACCCGGACTCCCTGGGCGGCCTGTACGGCGCGATCACCGAATTCCTCGGCTTCGAGATGCTCGACGGTGAGTTCAAGGTCATGGGCATGGCGCCCTATGGCGATGCCAGCAAGTACGATTTCTCGCGCCTGGCTTCTTTTGAAAACGGCGAGCTGGTGATCAACACCGACTACGCCAACGTGATCGGCCTGCGTCGCTATAAAGAGAAGGGCAAGGGCTTCTACTTCTCGCCGAAGCTGATCGAATGGCTCGGCCCGAAACGTGAAGGCGATATCGCCGACGAGCCGTACATTCACTACGCGGCGAGCATGCAAGCGCTGTTCGAGAAGCTCGCGCTCCAGATGATCGACCACTACCTGGGCGACGTGCTCAAGGAAACCGGCAAGCTGGCCTTCGCGGGTGGCTGTGCGTTGAACGTCAAGTTGAACCAGAAAATCATCGCCCGTGACGACGTCAAGGAGCTGTTCGTGCAACCGGCTTCCGGCGACGCCGGTACTGCCGTGGGGGCTGCGTCTTATGTGTCCCACGCTCGTGGCGTACCCGTAGAGAAGATGGAACACGTCTACCTCGGCCCGGCCTACAGCAACGAAGATGTGATCGCTGCATGCGCCCGTCATCCGAGCAAGCCTGCGTGGCGCAAGATCGACAACACCCCCGAGCGCATCGCCAAGATCATGGTCGACGGCAACCCGGTGGCCTGGTTCCAGGGGCGCATGGAGTTTGGTCCGCGGGCCTTGGGTGGTCGTTCGATCATCGGTTGCCCAAGCGCCAGCGGCGTGGCCGATCGCATTAACGAACAGATCAAGTTCCGCGAGCGCTGGAGGCCTTTCTGCCCGTCGATGCTCGACACCGTCGCGCCGCAGATGATCAAGGTCGACCACCCGGCGCCGTTCATGACGTTCACCTTCGAAGTGGCCGAAGAATGGAAAACCCGCGTGCCGGAAGTCGTCCATGAAGACGGCACGTCCCGGGCCCAGGTGCTCAAGCGCGAGTACAACCCGCGCTACTACGACATGATGAAGGCCCTGGAAGTGCTGACCGGCAACGGCGTGTCGCTGAACACTTCGCTCAACCGTCGTGGCGAACCGATGATCTGCTCGCCGACCGACGCGCTGAACATGTTCTTCGGTTCCGATCTGCAGTACCTGATCATGGAAGACATCCTGGTGGTCAAAGATGGCGTGGACGCTTATGACTGAGACGTTTATCAGCGTTGTCATCCCTGCTTATAACTACGCCAAGACATTGCCGCGTGCGGTGAACTCTGTTGTGGCGCAGTTGGGAGATGCTCCAGCTGAACTGCTGGTGATCGATGACGGTTCAACTGACGCGACGCCACAAGTGCTGGAACAGCTCCAGGCTGAACATGCGAATTGCTTTCGAGTTCTGCGTAAACCCAATGGTGGTCTATCTTCGGTTCGTAATCGCGGGATCGAGGAGGCACGAGGGCCATACATGATCTTCCTGGATGCCGATGATGAGATGGCTCCAGGCGCGCTGGCTGCGGTGGCCCAACATATCGCCAGTCATCCCGAGAGCCGTTTTATCATCGGTGGGCACTGGTCGGTGTTTGCCGATGGCCGTCGGGTCCAGCATCGCGTAAAGCCCTTGCCTGCCACACCGCGCGAACGTGTGCGTGGCTACTTGCTGGACAAGACGGTGACGCTGTCCAACGGTGCCTGCGTGATGCATCGCGATGTGTTTGCGCCGGGCAATTACCCCGAGCACTTGCGTAACGTCGAAGATATCCCGGTGTTTGCCCAGGTGTTGGCGCGTTTCCCGTGCAGCGTTCTCGATCAGCCGCTGGCGTTGATCTATAAGCATGATGACAGTATGCGGCACGACCTCAAGCAAAGCCTGGCGGCGGGCGTTGGGATGGTTGACGAGGTGTTTTCCCCTGCGCGCTTACCTGAACTGCAGGACTTGCGCCAGGCTTTCATGGCTCAGCGCTGCCTGTCGTTGTTCCGTGATTGCTACACCGCTGGCGATTATGTCAACGCCAGGGCTTTTTATGTTCAAGCTGTGCGCACCGATATTCGTTCTCTCACGCGTTGGCCCTATACCCGCAAGGCCATTCGGTTGTTGTTCAAATGAATGCGCCATTGTCCGGCGAAGGAGTGCTCCAGGTTGATGGGTGCTGGGCGCAAAAGGCACGGGAGCTGGATCGTTATCGTTGGAAGTTGCTACGCGAGCGTCATGGTCGCTTTGGCAGCCTGCTGCGCCTGGTTCGTGATGTGCTCGTCGATGTTGCTGTCGGGATACGCGCCAAAGCGTGCTTGAGTGGTTCGGTCGACCCCATGCACTGTGAGGTGCTGTTGCTGCATTCGGCCCCCAAGTCCATGGCATTGCAGCGCAAGAATATTTTGATCGAGGCTCTGCGCGAGCGCGGACACCATCTGAAGGAAGCCGCTTTACGCTCGCCGTCGGATGCTTGCGCGCAGCGAATGCTTATGGCACCTGCGCAGTCTGTACCGCTGCGATATCTGGTATACGCGGCCCATGCCCAGTGGTTAGTGATGACCTATCAGCCCAAGGTGTTGATCAACGAGCGCAACGGTAGTCTCCATGCGCCATTTCTGCGCCTGGCATTGGCTGCGCGTGGCGCTCGACTGCTGCATCTGGCCCACGCCGCGACGCTGGAGTCTTCTCGGCGGCTGGCGATGAACGACTTTGATTTCTACGGCGTCTTTGGGCGCAGTTCGCTTGTTGCCTTGCAAGAGCGAACCTTGCGGTTTGGTGAGTCGACAGTCGTGCTGGTCGGGTCCTACCTGGTCGATGAAACCTATGATCTGCCTGTCGCCGACCCGGCGCTCCGAACGGTGTTGGTTTTGGGGGTTGGTCCTGATCGGGAGAAAGACTCGGGCTACCAGAACACCTATCAGCTATTGTGCGATTGGGCCGAGCGCAATCCGCACTATCGCGTACTGTTCAAGCGTCACCCGCGTAGCAAGGCGCAATTCTGGAGTGCTGCTGCCGAGCGGTTGGCCAACGTAGAGCTGCTGGATATCACGTGCTCGCTGGCCCAGGCGCTGGCCCAGGCCAGCGTTGTGATCAATATCATGTCCAATGCCGGTATTGAGGCAGGGTTGGCGGGCCGGCCGGTGATCCATGTGAACGCGGGCAGTGATCAGGACATTTTTTCCCATTCGCTTTTTTTTGGACCTCAAGTTCGTGATGAACCTGAATTGTCCCGTCAGTTGCAGGCGCTTGAGTGCGATTACCAGGGGCATGTGGCCCGAGCCCGCCATTTCGCCGATTATCACTTGGTGTACGGTTCTCAGGGATTGGCGAAGACCGTTCAACTAGTCGATAACCTGTTGCACGACGTAGAGCCTGTGCGGGACTTCGAGACCTTCAGGCTGCCTGCAGTCGGTTGACCTCGGGAGGTAGATGGCTCAAGCGTTGAGCGCCAGCCTCACTTCCAGTTCATTGCACAGGCGTTGGTGGGTCAGGTAGTGCTCCAGGAACTGGTTGTCCTTGAGTAGCCAATCGCGCTCCTGCCGATAGCGCAACATATGCTTGAAATTGCGCAGGCGCAGGCCTTTGCGAAGCGGCTTGCGGTAGGTGCGCAGATCGGCAATGTCGATCAGTCCCAACGTGTTTTGCGGCGTCAATACGACGTTGCCCAGGTGCGCGGAGCGAAAGTAGATGCCGTTCTGATGCAACCGTGCAACGAACTCTCCCAATCGTGCCTGAAGATCCTCATTAGTATCCACGTTTAGCAGTTGGCGCAGGGTGTAGCCAGGCAGTGGCGTGTAATGGACGGCATCGCACTTGATGCTGGGGATGCGATAAACCTGGAGAATTTCCGGGCACTCGATGCCGCGTTCGCGCAGCGTTCGGCAGTTATCGGCGAAGCGCTTGGCGTAAGGAGCCCAGAGCGCGGAGGTCAGCAGGCGTTTGCGACGAAACAGCTTGAGTATCGAGCCATCCGTCAGGCGCAGGACTTTATCCCCTTTACCATCGGCTTCGAGAACCTCGGCACCTTCGCGCAGGCTGAGATAAAGTGCATGGTCGAGCGTTTGCATCAGTGCTCCAAAAACTGGCCCGATGGATGAGCCGCCGGCTATGTTACCGCAGTGTGCATGCTGCAAAAACAGCTGTGGTATAGTCGCGCCACATTTCAAAGGATCCCGGCGCTGTCCATGGGGTCGCCTGGACTCTGTCACAGAGTGTTGGTTCTGATCCATGTTGCTATTCGCCATGCGTCGGCAGGCGTGTAGATGCTGCCTATCTTCTGGACACTCCATGACGACAATGCTGTTCATTTCCTTGGCCGCTCATCAAGGCCTTTATTTCAATCGGTTGCTCAACGAAACAGAACTACAAGGCAAAGTAGTTACCCCTTCACAGATGCCCTGGTTCGGCTCACTGCAGATATCCAGGATCCTTTCTCGCATCGACTGGGCGAGCCTGATCGAAGAGAAATGCGAGGAACGTCGCGTCAAGAACAAGAGCAATGGCCGGCTTTACCGCCTGCTGTTACGTCTTGAACTCTTTGGGATGGCATTGCGGACGCAGGCTTTGCTCAATCGTGAGCGTCCTGATGCATTGGTATTCTGGAATGGTTCCCATCGCTATTGCCGATTGCTGACGGCGCTGGCCCCGTCGAGTTGCAAGACGTTCTTTTTCGAGAATGGCCTGTTGCCCGATACCACGACGGTGGACCCCAAGGGCGTGAATTACCTGAATGCGGTTCCGCGTGAGGCCGATTTTTACCTCAACTATCCTTACCTCGTGCCTGAAAACCAGGCCGCACCAGTGCTGATCCCCCGTCCGCCTCGTACCACTGGGCCGGCACCCATTGCGCTGCCGCAGCAGTTCGTCTTTGTTCCGTTTCAGGATGACCGAGATAGCCAGGTTCGGCTGTTTTCTCCCTGGATCAGCAACATGCGCGAGATGTTTGCCTTGGGCGAACGACTGGCTAAAGAGACGGGGCTGACAGTGGTGTTCAAGGAGCATCCGTCCAGTCGAGAGACGTATCCAGAACTGCATGAGCGTACCGGTGATCGTGTGCTGTTCGCCAACGGTAACTCTACCCAGCAATTGATCGAGTCCAGTCTTTTTGTGATGACGATCAATTCGACGGTTGGCCTGGAAAGCCTGCTCCTGGGCAGGCCCGTGCTTACCTTGGGCCAAGCGTTTTTCAACATAGAGGGGCTGGTGATGCATGCCGACACCGCTGAACAGGCGGTGGAATTGGCGCGTGCCTTCCCGCGATGGCCGCTTGACGAGCAATTAAGACGTAACTTCCTGCACTACCTTAGCGAGCACTATTGCATTAAGGGGGGCTGGAAGAACGCAGATAAAGCTCAGTTGCAACGAGTTGCCGATCGAATGCTGGGGAAAAGTTAAGTGCTGTCAGAAATGAAAAGGTTTATTAGCAAGGATGTCCTGGCGGTGTGGGCATCCATCGGGTTCCTCATTTTGTTATGTGGCCCGTGGGTACTGCCGAGCAACAAGCTTTATCACCAGATGTTGATTGTACTGCTCTGGCTGCCCGCCTTGCTGGCGCTGTTTCATCGGGATTTTCGCCTGTTACTCAAACAGCCGGAGTGCATTTTTTTCCTCTTGTTCGTTGCCTGGACGTTCCTGGTATTGGCGGTCGAAGGGGGCGATAACCTCTTAGGCAAGGTCAAGGTGACATTCTATGTAGCCTTGACCCTGGCAGGCGTGTTGCTGGCGGCACAGAACCGCAAATGGCGGCTAGAGTCCATGTTGTTGTACGCATCGATTATCGGTGGTGTTTTTGCGGCCGCTTCTTGGGCATATTTTTATGGTCTATCCGCGCGATCTTTGCACTCCCGGGTGATCGCCATCGGCTTATGGGACACCGCGATCATGGCGGCGCACGCGGTGGGCGCCTTGGCAATCATGGGCGCGTTCACACTGCGAACCAGGCGTTTCCCTCCTGTTGTGATGGCGTTGCTGCTGATCCCAGCGATCGGATATGCGCTGTTTCTGGGCTTCAGCCAAACGCGTGGTGTTTGGATCGGCTTGGCCGTCTGTTTTCTCGTTATGGCCGTAGCGCGACCGTCACGCCTGGGAAGCGGCCTGATCCTTCTGGGGGCGTTGGGAGTGGCGTGCATTGCTCTATTCAAACCCGAGGTTCTATTGCAGCGTGGCGTCTCTTACCGTCCCGAGCTATGGCGAGGTGGTATTCAGTTGATTCTGGACCACTGGGTGACCGGGCTGGGATTCAAAGAGTACCTGATACCGGTCCCTGAAATAGGAAGGTCCTTCAAACATCCCCATAACCTCTTTCTGGACGCCGGAGTGCGTCTCGGGGTGCCTGGTCTGCTGCTGTTCGGCTGGCTGTGGCTGGTGGCTGGCTGGCGCGGCTGGATTTCGCGAGCTCAGCCGTTGGGTCAAGTGTTGCTGGCACTCTGGGTTTTTTCCGGGGCGTCGTTGATGACCGATGGCATCGGTCTCTGGCTCAAGCCGAACGCCGACTGGTTGGTCATGTGGTTGCCGATCGCCTTGAGTATTGTGTTGGCTGCTCGAGAGGGCGCTGAAACCAAAAGCTCCATCTAGAGCGTTTCGGTTTCTTGATGCTTTTGACGCGAAGGCGAATTGCTATCGCTGTGCTGTCCAGTCGTTCAGTCCTGACTGCGCCGGTGTTGTAATTCGTTCGCTGTTACAATCCAGACCTTGTCTCTTTTTCAAACGTCCGAGGCGCACCGAATGGCCAATATCGACCAGCAGTCGAGCATGACGATTTACTTGCGGTTGCTGAAATACGTGCTCCCGTACTGGGGTGCTTTCGCCATCAGTATTATCGGTTTCGTGCTGTTCGCATCCAGCCAGCCAATGCTGGCAGATATGCTCAAGCATTTTCTCGACGCTTTGCAGAAGCCCAACGACACTCAGTTCATGGGCGTTTCGTTGGTGCTCGGCGTGCCGTTGCTGATCGTGCTCATTGCCGTCTACCAAGGCATAGGCTCATTCCTGGGTAATTACTACCTGGCCAAGGTTGCCCGTGGCGTTGTCCACGACCTGCGTTGCGCCCTCTTCGACAACCTCCTGACCCTGCCCAACCGTTACTTTGACAACCATAACTCCGGCCATCTGATATCCCGTATTACCTATAACGTGACCATGGTCACCGGTGCCGCCACCGATGCGATCAAGGTCGTGATCCGTGAGGGCCTGACGGTGGTGTTCCTGTTCGGTTATTTGCTGTACAGCAACTGGAAGATGACGCTGGTATTGCTGGCGATTCTGCCGGTTATTGCCATTCTGGTGAGTAGCGCGAGCAAGAAATTTCGTAAACAGAGCAAGAAAATCCAGGTGGCGATGGGCGATGTGACTCACGTGGCCTCGGAGACGATCCAGGGCTACCGTGTGGTTCGCAGCTTTGGCGGTGAAAGTTACGAAATCGAACGGTTTCACAAGGCCAGCGCCGATAACATGAACCGCAGCCTGGGTATGACCCGGACCCAGTCGATCTATACGCCGATGTTGCAGTTGGTGATCTACATCGGCATGGCCGTGTTGATGTACCTGGTGCTTTATCTTCGCGGCGATGCTTCTGCTGGCGAGCTGGTTGCCTACATCACGGCTGCCGGTTTGTTGCCCAAGCCCATTCGTCAATTGTCGGAAGTCAGTGCCACGATCCAGAAAGGCTTGGCCGCAGCGGATAGCATTTTCGAGCAGCTTGACGAGGAACCGGAAGTCGATACGGGGACCAAGGAGATGGCTCGTGTCAACGGGCGTCTGGAAGTGCGTAACCTGAGCTTTCAGTATCCGGGGACCGAGAAGATCGTGCTCGATGACATTTCCTTTACGGCCGAAGAAGGTCAGATGATTGCTCTGGTGGGGCGTTCGGGCAGCGGAAAGTCGACCTTGGCCAACCTGATCCCGCGTTTCTATCACCATGACCAGGGCCAGATCCTGCTCGATGGGGTGGACGTCGAGCAATACAAACTTACCAACCTGCGGCGCCACATCGCCCTCGTGACCCAGCAGGTCACTCTGTTCAACGACAGCGTCACTAATAACATCGCTTATGGTGACCTTGCCGATGCGCCGTTCGAATCTGTGCGCAAGGCGGCTGAAGATGCCTACGCCGCCGAGTTCATCGAACAGATGCCTCAGGGGTACGACACGCTGGTGGGCGAAAACGGCGTCCTGCTTTCCGGAGGGCAGCGTCAGCGCCTGGCGATAGCCCGTGCGCTGCTCAAGAACGCACCGTTGTTGATCCTGGATGAGGCGACCTCGGCCCTTGATACCGAGTCCGAGCGCCACATCCAGGCAGCTTTGGATCAAGTGATAAAAGGGCGCACCACGCTGGTGATTGCTCACCGCTTGTCGACTATCGAGAAGGCCGACTTGATCCTGTTGATGGACAAGGGGCGCATCGTCGAGCGCGGTACTCATGCCGAGTTGCTGGCACTCAATGGCTTCTATGCCCGCTTGCACGAGAAAGATTTCGTCGAAGGTGCCGAAGAGGCAGCGAAGGAGTCCTTCGTTTGATTTTGAGTTACTGGCGGTCTTGGCGAGAAAGTGGTTGGACCCCCATTGATGCTGTGGCTTACGCCCAGGCCTGGCAACAGTTTGGCGGCAGTGTGGCAACTCATCCCGATGTGGTCGAGCGCCTGGCCGGGCTTGTAGGTATTCCGGTGCGTTACCTGGGGTGGTTCGTTGACGGGCAATTGTGTGCTGCGATCCCGACCTGGGGACGTCATGTGGCCTTATCCAAGGATGTGCTCAAGCGTCAAGGCAAGCGTGGCATGCTCGATCTTGGCAATGCCGAGGTTATCCTGCCGGTTGCCGAAGACGCTCGGATTCGTGTACGACATCGCATGCGCTATGTGTCCGAGCTCAATGCCCGGAACGTGACCGGCCTTGCTGAGCAGCCTGAGGGGTTGGCGCTGGCCCGTGAACCCGAGGAATACAGTAAGAAGTTTCGTTACAACCAACGACGCGAGCAGCGTTTGTTGGAGGATGCGGGTGGCATTATCCGGCCTATGCTGGAGCTGAGCGCCAGCGAACAGGCGGCCATCTATGCAGACCTGTTCCAACGCCGCTGGAACTTCGAAGCCCCGGGCAAAAAACATCTGGCTGATGTGTTCGGCCTGATGCGAGAGTTCATGACCGGGTCCTTGATTTACCTGAACGACGAGCCGGTGGCTATCCAGATCCTGTACCGGGTCGAGGCACCCAAGTGGACCAGTCTTGAGTACATCAACGGCGGCGTCGACCCGCAGAGTCGCGAGTTCAGTCCTGGCAGCGTGCTCAGTTTCGTCAATACCCAAACCGCTTGGGAGCAGGCTCGCGCCCTGGGCAAGCCGCTGCGTTATTCGTTCGGCCGTGCCGATCGCGAATACAAGGATCGCTGGTGTCACCGGGTTCCGGTCTATCAGGTTTGAGCGAGGGTAAACAGCCATGAGCGGACGCAAACAGCAATTGCTCAAACGCCATCGTCAACGCAAACGCCTGATACTGATTGGCATGCTGCTGGTGGCGTCGGCACTGGGTTTTTTTGTGTCGTGGTGGGCGTCGCCGCTTTTCCTGCTGTTGGGCTGGGTCGCCCACGAGGCCTGGTTTTGCGATCATCTGTTCTATGCTCCGGACGACGACTATCGTTATGACTTCCCTGCAGGCACGCTGCAGTTTTCTGCCATTTTGAACGATGGTCTCTTGCAGGTGGCGGGCGCGTTCAGTGCGGGGCAGACTCTGATTCTGCAGGTGCGGGTCAAAAGCCATTGGTTGGGGCGTTTTTTCGATCCTCAGGTATGGATCGGTGACGATCGTCAGGATCTGGAGCGCGGTGTCGCGGGGGAACGTTTCCTCAATCTGTCCGGACAGGATTCGCTACTGGCAAGCGGCGCCCTGAGAGTGCACGGCCGTTTTTGCAGCCTGGCGTCACAGGCGACCCTTCATGTCCTGAGCAACCCGGACTTTGGCCAGCAACGTTTGCTTATCATTGCCCCTCATGCCGATGATGCCGAACTCGCGGCTTTTGGTCTCTATAGTCGGGCGAGCGATGTGGCCATTGTCACGCTCACCCAGGGTGAAATCGAAGCCGATAACTATCGCGATATGGGCCTGGACATGGCTCAAGCCGCTCGTCTGAAGGGCCGCCTGCGTAGCTGGGACAGCCTGGCGGTACCGCTGTGGGGTGGGGTGGGGCAGCAGCAGTGTGTGCAATTGGGCTACTACTGCCTTCAGTTAGGGGCAATGGCGCAGCAACCGGAGCGAAGCTTCGGCTCTCTGGAGTCGGGCGATAGTGATACTCGGGACGTGCGCCGGTTCAACGCCCTGAGTCTGCCTGGTGACGTTGACGGCCAGCCCAGTTGGCGCAACCTGGTGGCCGATCTGGTAGGACTGCTTGAGCATCACCGACCGGACGCGGTAGTGACACCTCATCCCGAACTGGATCCTCACAGCGACCATGTTGCCGGTACTCGCGCCTTGATGGAGGCAATTGAACTCAGTACCTGGCGCCCACGTACCCTGCTGCTGTATGCCAACCACCTGCACGATAACGACCGTTGGCCAATGGGTCCGGCAGGCTATGGTATCGCCTTGCCGCCAGCCATCGAGCCGTTGCCGGCCGATGGCCTGTGGAGTCCGCTGCTGGATGCACCAACCCGCATGGACAAGGCGATGGCCTTAGGCATGCAGCACGATCTGCAGGGGCGTCCACCCTTCAAAAGACAGCTGCGGCGAATGATCCAGCGGTTGTTGGCCGGGCGTCGCTGGCCTCGCACCGGGGAGGATGAGTTTTTCCGCAAGGCGGTTCGTCGACATGAGCTTTTCTGGACGCGCCCACTGGATGTGTCGCCAAAGGATGATTAGCGAGCCGTCGACATGCGGTGTTCAGCCTATGCTTTGCTCTGGGCAATAAGTCGGTATACGCGCCATGCAGCGCGGAGGCCGGTAAACCCCCAGGATTTCGATTTCAGGGAGAGACTCGGTTATGGACAGGACGACAAAGATATCGACATCACGGCCGGCTATCGGGCCTTCTGCGTTGACAGTCTCAGCGCAGGCCCGGGCGGCGATCAAATCCCAGCGACCGCGATGTATTTGGCTGACCGGTTTGTCCGGCGCGGGAAAGTCAACATTGGCCAATGCGTTGGAAGTGCGCTTGCACGAGCTAGGCCTCCACACCTGCCTCCTTGACGGGGACAACCTGCGCCAGGGGTTATGCAGTGACTTGGGCATGAGTCCCGAGGCGCGCAAGGAAAACATCCGACGAATCGGTGAGGTGGCGCGATTGATGGTCGATGCTGGACTGATCGTCATTGTCGCGGCCATTTCCCCGTTTCGGGCTGACCGTGAGGCCGCACGGCAATTGTTCGCCCCGGACACTTTTCTCGAAGTCTATGTGAGCACGCCTTTTGACGTGTGTGCCAAACGAGATCCAAAAGGACTGTATCGGGAGGCGCGCGCGGGTAGGCTCAAGAATTTCACCGGGCTCGACAGTCCATACGAAGTGCCGCTGACACCCGCTTGCGAAATCGACACCGACAAGCTGGAGCTGGGCCAGGCCTGCGACCGGCTGTGGGCGCTATTGCACGACTAACGCATCCCGTCACCGCCATAGAAGAGCCTTGCGCCAACCCTGTGCTAATATCCCCGCCCTGTTCATTTTGTATGTGGGATGCTCCATGAAGTTGTCCATGCCGCGATTCGATCAAGCCCCCGTATTGGTGGTCGGCGATGTCATGCTCGACCGCTACTGGCATGGCGGTACCTCACGAATTTCCCCAGAGGCGCCAGTACCGGTGGTCAAGGTCGAGCATATCGAGGATCGTCCCGGTGGTGCCGCCAACGTTGCCTTGAACATCGCCGCCCTCGGCGCGCCGGCTTCCCTGGTGGGCGTGACCGGCGACGACGAGGCTGCCGACAGCTTGACCAACAGCCTCAAGGGCGCGGGCGTACGTGCGATATTCCAGCGTGTTGCGCACCAGCCGACCATCGTCAAGCTGCGGGTCATGAGTCGTCACCAGCAACTGTTGCGCATCGATTTCGAAGAGCCGTTCGCCACCGACCCCCTGGCCCTTGGTGCCGAGGTCGACAGCCTGCTCGAAGGCGTCAAGGTCCTGGTGTTGTCGGACTACGGCAAAGGCGCGTTGAAAAACCACCAGGCGCTGATCCAGGCCGCGCGTGCCCGTGGCATTCCGGTCCTGGCCGATCCCAAGGGCAAGGATTTTTCCATCTACCGTGGTGCCAGTCTGATCACGCCGAATCTCAGCGAATTCGAAACCATCGTTGGCGGTTGTGTCGATGAGCACGAACTGGTGAGCAAAGGCGCCCAGCTGATGCAAGACCTCGATCTCGGCGCCTTGCTGGTGACCCGTGGCGAGCATGGCATGACCCTGCTGCGCCCCGATCACCCGGCGTTGCACCTGCCGGCCCGTGCCCGTGAAGTGTTCGACGTGACGGGGGCCGGCGACACCGTGATCTCTACCCTGGCCGCCGCCATCGCCGCAGGGGAAGAACTGCCCCATGCGGTAGCCCTGGCGAACCTGGCGGCCGGCATCGTTGTTGGAAAACTGGGTACGGCGGCGATCAGCGCCCCGGAATTGCGCCGCGCCATCCAGCGTGAGGAAGGCTCCGAGCGCGGTGTGCTGGGCCTGGAGCAACTGTTGCTGGCCGTTGACGACGCCCGTGCCCATAACGAACGAATTGTCTTCACCAATGGTTGCTTCGACATCCTGCACGCAGGCCACGTGACTTACCTCGAGCAGGCCAGGGCCCAAGGTGATCGTCTGATCGTCGCGGTCAATGACGATGCCTCCGTCAGCCGCCTCAAAGGGCCGGGGCGGCCGATCAACAGCGTCGACCGACGCATGGCGGTCCTGGCCGGCCTGGGCGCGGTGGATTGGGTGATCAGTTTCAGCGAGGGCACGCCGGAAAACCTGCTGCGCGAAGTCAAGCCGGACGTGCTGGTCAAGGGCGGTGACTACGGGATCGATCAGGTTGTGGGCGCGGACATTGTCACCGCCTACGGCGGCACAGTGAAGGTGTTGGGGCTGGTGGAAAACAGCTCGACGACGGCGATTGTGGAGAAGATCCGCAACAACTGAGCCTGTGTACTGCAGCCAGCTTGCTTTTTGTGGCGAGGGAGCTTGCTCCCGCTGGAGCGCGAAGCGGTCCCGTTTCTAATTGGGCGCTGCGCACCCAAGCGGGAGCAAGCTCCCTCGCCACAAAAGCGCTCTGAGTGGTGTGGTTTCTAACGAGCCGCCTTGCGCGGCACGATCTTCTTGAGCAATTGCCGGGCCTTGCCCTTGAGTCGAGTCAGGCCTGACTCCTTGCCCGGTGGCGTCAGCCCTTGTTGGCGCAGCCAGTCCTTCCAGCGAATCCGCTCGTCTCGCACCAGCCAGCCGTCCTGCTTGGCAAAGCTCTCCGCCAGGTACAGCCCACGTGTGCTGGCCGGGTATAGCTGGTCCTTTTTCAAGGTGTACAGCTCGGGCATGGGTTGGCCGTCCTGTAGCGGCATCAAGTAGAGATCAGGTCGCTTGCGGTCCAGGCGCGCCACCAACTGGTCGCCCTCCAAACGCTCATCGACGTGAAACAGGCTCAGGGACTTGGCTTCCTTGGGCACATCCAGGCGCAAGTCATAGATCAATTGCAGCGATGCCGTTGGCAGATGCACGTAGGCCCGTGGTCGCTCGATCAGTTGCAGGTTGGCGCTGCGCACCGGGCGGGCGGAGCCCGAGAGGGGTGTCAGCCGAAACGGCAAGGCTTCGCGGTAATGCAGGGCCGTGGCGTAGGGGGCCGGCAGCCAGGTGTCGTTGAAACGCCCGCCAAGCCAGCCTTCCGGGGTTTCCAGCAGGCATTCTTCGGCAATTTCGCTGATGGCGGTAAGCAGTGGCAGGTTCAACTCGTGGGCTGGGACGTAGCCGGAAATCAGCTTGAGCACCACATCGCCGCGATCCTGCCGGCGCTGGCGCACCAGTACCCAATAGTCGCGGTTCTGCCAATGCAGGGTCAGGCGCACAGAAACGCCCAGGTTTGCCAACTCCAGGGAAAAGCGTTCGGTATCGGCCACGGCTACCGGGCGGCGGCGCTGCAAGGTCTGGGCGAAATTCAGCGGCATGCCGACGCTCTGGTAAGTCAGGCCTTCGGGTGTCGCTTCGACGAACAGGGGCAGGGTCTTGAAGTTGCTGGGATTCTTTCTGATGAGCGTACGCGGCATGTCGGCTCCTTCCTTAAGGCCGCGTAGGGCGGCGTCAGTTTTTACGCAGGACCTTGGCTACGGTCGCGACGTTGTGGGCGAGGTGCAGCGGATTGATGGTGCCGACAATAGCACTGGCGACCCCAGGATGCTCAAACAACAGTTCGAAGCTGGCGCGAACCGGGTCTACCCCGGGGCTCAGGCAAACGTGGCCGCTGGCCAGGGCCTTTTTCACCAGGATCGCTTTGCCGTGTTCGCTGGCGTAGTCAATGACAGCCTTTTCGTTTCGTTCGTTCAGATTGTAGGTGACCATCGCACAATCGCCTTGCTCCAAGGCTTTCAAGCCACCGTCGACGGTCTTGCCGGAAAAACCGAAGCCGCCGATCTTGCCCTCGCGCTTGAGCGCCGCCAGGGTCGGGTAGACCTCGCTGTCGTTGAGGATCGCCAGGTCGTTGCCGTCGGAGTGCACGAGCACCAGGTCGATATAATCGGTTTCCAGGCGCTTGAGGCTGCGCTCCACCGAGAATCGGGTATGGACGGCGCTGAAGTCATGGCGTGACTGGCCGTCGCTGAATTCTTCGCCGACCTTGCTGACGATCACCCAGTCCTGGCGTTGGCCGCGCAGCAGCGGGCCGAGGCGTTCTTCGCTCAGGCCATAGGCCGGCGCGGTGTCGATCAGGTTGATACCCAGGTCGCGCGCCAGTTTGAGCAACCTGCGCGCTTCGTCGTCATCGGGGATCTGAAAGCCGTTAGGGTATTTGACGCCTTGGTCGCGACCGAGCTTGACGGTCCCCAGGCCCAGGGGGGAGACCCGCGGGCCGTCATGGCCCAGGGGGCGATAGAGGTCATGCAGGGTCGGTTGGCTCATGGCAGCAGTTGCTCCCAGGCAGGGACGCCCATCGGCGGCTTCGGCAGGTCCGGCAGTGGGGCCGGGTGGCTTGGCTGGATGCCATCGCGTTGCAGCGCGTTGACCACCCGATCGGCGAAGTCCGGGGCCAGGGCCAGTTTGGTCGGCCAGCCCACCAGCAGGCGATCCTGCTCGGCGAGGAAGGCGTTGTCCGGGCGAGTCAGGCCCGACTGCAACGGTTCGGCGCGGTCCACCCGCAGCGTGGCCCATTGCGCCGTGCTCAGGTCAATCCAAGGCAACAACTGGCCGAGTTCTTTCTGGGCGGCGGCGATCTGTGCGGCAGGCTCGCGGGTCACGCCATCGCCTTCGGCCAGATCGCCACCCACGTACCAGACCCATTGGCCATCGGCCGCCGGATGAGTGGTCACGGTGACGCGCGGCTTCGGTCCGCCGCCCAGGCAATGGGCGTAGAGCGGCTTGAGGCTGGGGCCCTTGACCAGGACCATATGCAACGGTCGGCGCTGCATGGCTGGCTGGTCCAGGCCCAGGGCGTCGAGCAGGTCGGCGGTGCCGCCCCCGGCGCTGAGGACAATGCGTTGCGCACGAATCTCGCGGCCATCGACCTTGAGTCCGATCAGCTCGCCACCTTCGCGCAGCGGTTCGATGTGTTGCCCGGCCAGCAAGCTGTCGCCGGCCAGTTCCGCCAGGCGTGCGATCACGCTCGGCACGTCCACCACCAGCTCGGCCAGGCGATAGACCTTGCCCTTGAAGCGTTTGTCTTGCAGGGCCGGCGGCAACTGGTCGCCCTTGACCTGGTCGACCCGCCCGCGCACGGCCTTGCTGGCAAAGAAACTGGTGAGGTTGCCGGCCAGGGTGCCGGGGGACCAGAGGTAATGGGCGTCGGACAGAATGCGCACGCCGGACAGGTCCAGCTCACCTTCACCTTTCAGGGCTTCGCGCCAGCGACGCGGCATGTCGGCAATGGCTTCCGAGGCACCGGTCAGGGCGCCATGCAAGGCGTACTTGGCGCCGCCATGGATGATGCCCTGGGATTTGACACTCTGCCCGCCGCCGAGGCTGGCGCTTTCCACCAGCACGGTCGAAAAACCCTGGCGACGCAGGCGTGCATTCAGCCAGAGGCCGGCGACGCCTGCGCCGACAATCAGAATGTCGGTGGAAATAACGGATGGCATGAGCGACCTCAGTGTTCAAGACGAGGGCGCAGTATACAGACTCGGTGCAGAGGGAATTTGTTGACGATCAACATCGGCAGCGTGCAGGGAAAGCTTTTGTGGCGAGGGAGCTTGCTCCCGCTGGGTTGCGCAGCAACCCCATTTTTATGGGCGCTTCGCACCCAAGCGGGAGCAAGCTCCCTCGCCACAGAGGTGTTCCAGCTCAAATGATCAGTGTGTTTTCAGTGCCCGGCCGTCTTGGAAAACAGCTGGATCACCACCACCCCCAGCACGATCAACGCCATCCCCAGCATCGCCGGCACGTCCAGTTTCTGCCCATAGATGAACAACGCCGCGACACTGACCATGACGATCCCCAGTCCGGCCCAGACCGCATAGGCCACGCCCACCGGTACGGTGCGCACCACCAGCGTCAGCATCCAGAACGCGGTGGCGTAGCCGACAATGACCAGCAGCAAGGGCAGGGGTGTGCTCAGGCCCTTGATCGCTTTCATCGAAACGGTGGCGATCACTTCGGCGCAGATGGCGATGGCCAGGTAGTAGTAGGCGTTCATAGGCGGTTCCTCTTCGACGGTTGCGTCTTTCGATGGGGCCATTCTAGAGATAGGTCAGATGCGGTAAAGTCATTACCTATCTGTAATCAAGATAGGTTGAACCATGAACGTTCAGTGGAACCTGGAGCAATTGCGGCTGTTCGTCGGGGTCGCCGAGAAGCGTTCGTTTTCCGCCGTGGCCCGGGATCAGCGCAAAGCCCAATCGGCCGTCAGCAGTGCGATTGCGTTGCTGGAGACGGATTTGGGCGTGAACCTGTTCGAGCGCAGCAGCGGCCGTCAGCCCAGGCTCACCGACGCTGGCGAAGCCTTGCTCGAAGAGGCCAGGGAGGTACTGCGTCAGTGCGAGCGTCTCAATGGCCGGGCCCTGGCCCTGATGCGCGGGCAGGAAGCGTCGCTGCGCCTGGCCCAGGACGAAGCCATGCCCTATCAACCGGTCATCGACAGCCTGGCGGCCCTGGCCGAGCAATTCCCCTCCCTCGAAGTGCAATTGGCCAGCGCCGCCCAGGGCGACGTGGCGCGCAAACTGGTGGAGCGGCGCGCCGACCTCGGCTTGCTGTTCTATCACGACCAGATCCCCGAGGCGCTGGAGCGCCGGGTGCTGGGCAGCGTCGAGATGGTGACGGTGTGCGGCAGGGGCCACCCACTGGCGAACCATGATTATGTGACCTGTCGGGAAATGGCTCGGCACCGCCAGTTGTTGATGGCCACCCAGTCCAGCGTCTATCCCGGCAGTGAACAGGCCAGCCCGCAGGTCTGGCGAGCCGACAGTTTCTATGTGTTGGCCGAATGGCTGAGGAGCGGCCTGGGCTGGGCCTGGTTGCCACGGCATGTTGTGCAGTACCCGGCCTACCTGGGCGACATGGTCGAGCTCAGCAGCGAATGGACCCCGCCGGCCCTGGTGGTGGAACTGGTCTGGCGCCGCGATGAACCCCTGGGTCCGGCCGCGCGTTGGCTGGCGGAACGTTTTGCCGTGCAGTTGCAGGCGATTGGCTGAAAAACCGATAAACTCCGCCGCCATGAACAGAACTCTCTATAGCGCATTGTTTTACCTGGGGCTGCCACTGGTAGCGATTCGGCTGTGGTTGCGGGCCCGCAAGGCGCCGGCTTATGCCCGGCGCATTGGCGAGCGGTTCTCCTGGGGGCTGCCGGTCATGCTGCCGGGGGGCATCTGGGTCCACGCGGTGTCGGTGGGCGAGAGCATCGCCGCCGCGCCAATGATCCGCGCCTTGCTGCAACGTTATCCACAGCTACCGATCACCGTCACCTGCATGACGCCCACCGGTTCGGAGCGGATCCAGGCGTTGTTCGCCAACGAGCCGCGCATCCAGCATTGCTATTTGCCTTACGACTTGCCTTGCGCCGCCAAGCGTTTTCTCGACCGGGTCCGGCCGTCCCTGGCGGTGATCATGGAAACCGAGCTGTGGCCCAATCATATTCACCAATGCGCCAGACGCGGCATTCCCGTGGCCCTGGCCAATGCGCGGTTGTCGGAGCGTTCGGCGCGGGGTTATGCACGCTTTCCCAAGCTTACCCGGCCGATGCTCGCCGAGATGAGCCTGTTCGCCGTCCAGACCGACGCCGAAGCCGAGCGTTTCCGTCAGTTGGGCGCCCGGGTAGAAACCGTCGAGGTCACCGGCTCGATCAAGTTCGACCTGACCATCGACCCGCAACTGCTGGAAAACGCCAGCGCCTTGCGCCGCCAGTGGCAGGCAACCGAGCGCCCGGTGTGGATCGCCGCCAGCACCCATGAAGGCGAGGACGAAGTGGTGCTGGCTGCCCACCGTCGGTTGCTCGACAGCTATCCCGATGCGTTGCTGATCCTGGTGCCGCGTCATCCCGAGCGCTTCGACGCAGTGCACCAACTGTGTGTAAGCGAAGGGTTGGCCACGGTGCGGCGCTCCAGCGGGCAGCCCGTGACTGCGCAGGTTTCGGTGTTGCTCGGTGACACCATGGGTGAACTGCTGTTTCTCTATGCGTTGGCCGACAGCGCGTTCGTCGGTGGCAGCCTGGTGCCCAACGGTGGACACAACCTGCTTGAGCCGGCGGCGCTGGCGAAACCGGTGCTCAGCGGGCCGCACGTGTTCAACTTCCTCGAAATCGCCGCGCAACTGCGCGCCGCCGGTGCGCTGGCGGAAGTGGAAGATGCCGAAAGCCTGGCCCTGGCGGTGCAGCGCCTGTTCGAACTGCCCCGCGATGCCCAGCGCATGGCCGAGGCGGGGTTGAAGGTGATGCGCAGCAACCAGGGCGCGTTGCAGCGGTTGCTGGAGGGGTTGGGGCGGTTGCTCGACTGAGTTTTTGTGGCGAGGGAGCTTGCTCCCGCTCGGCTGCGAAGCAGCCGTAAAACCGGCACCACGGTTTTGGCTGGCAGTACGCGGTGACTGGTTTTGGGCCTGCTTCGCAGGCCAGCGGGAGCAAGCTCCCTCGCCACAAGGGTGTCGTCGTTATTGCGCCGGCCGCGAGCGCAACTGCTGCGCTGCTGCCTGGGCCAGGTCCGGCGGCAGGAAGTCGCGGTCCGGGTTGTAGTCGGGCTTGAGATAGCGTGACAGATCCTGCAGGTCCGCTGGGCTCAACGTCCCGGCCGCTTGCTTGAGCCGCAAGTTGTCGAGGATGTAGTCGTAGCGGGCGTTGTTGTAGTTGCGCACCGAGGTGTACAGCTGCCGCTGGGCATCGAGCACATCGACGATGTTGCGGGTGCCCACCTGGTAGCCGATTTCCGTGGCTTCCACCGCGCTCTGGTTGGAGATGATCGACTGGCGCCGGGCTTGGACCTGCTCCACGTCGGTGTTCACTGCACGGTGCAGGTTACGGGTGTTTTCCACCACCTGCCGGCGCAGGGCTTCGCGTTGCTGCTCGGTCTGGGTGAGTTGCGAGTAGGACTCGCGCACCTGGGAGCTGGTCAGCCCGCCGCTGAAAATCGGAATGTTCAGTTGCAAGGCCAGCGTGCGCTGATCGACGTCGCCGCTGTAGGTGCGGCCAAAGGCGTTCGGGTTGCTGAAACCCAAGGCGTCGTTGTCGCCTTTTTCGTATTTCGCCACGGCGTCCAGGGTCGGCGCGTGACCGGCCTTGCGCTGGCGTAACGTGTCTTCGGCGGCATCGACCGCGTAGTTGCTGGCCAGCAGGTTGAGGTTCTGCTTGGCGGCGGTGTCGACCCAGGCCTTGGCGTCGTTCGGCGTCGGCGGCAGGATCGGCAGGGTATGGACGATGCCCTGGAGCGAGTTGTACTGGCGGTTGGTCAGGGTGATCAATGCTTCGAACGCATCATCGACCTGGCGCTGGGCGAGGATCCGGTTGGCGCGTGCGGTGTCGTAGCTGGCCTGGGATTGCAGCACATCGGTCTTGTCCGACAGGCCGACGTCAAAACGTTCGTTGGACTGGTCGAGCTGGCGCTTGAACGCGGCTTCCTCGGCCTTGGTCGAGGCCAGGTTGTCCTGGCTGCGCAGCACGTTGAAGTAACTCTCGGCGCTTTGCAGGATCATGTTCTGCTCGGTAGCCGACAGTTGCAGCGAGGCCTGCTCATTCACCGACTTGGCGGCCTGGAACTGGAACCAGCGATCGGCACGAAACAAGGGCTGGGACAGTGTGGCCTGGTAGGAGCGGGCGCTACGGTTGGCAACCGCGGCAGGCTGGTCGATATCGGTGCGCACATTGGCGACTTCCGCACCACCGGACAGATTCGGCAACAACCCGGCGCGAGCCTGGGGCACCACTTCCTTCTGGGCGCCGTACTGGGCACGAGCCGCGGCCAGGTCGGCGTTGTTATCCACCGCTTCCTGATACACGCTCACCAGATCGGTTCTGGTGGTCAAGGGTGCTTCGGCAGCCCAGGCCATTCCATTGGACGCACAAGACACGGCAAGGGCCAGTGAGAGTTTGCGCAGCATGAGGCGTTCCCTACTTCTCAGATGATTGCGCACAAGAGGCGCGGCGTAGCGAGTGTAGTTGCGCCTGCGCGCCGCAACAATCCTGTATATGCGCCATTCATCACGCCTTTTGTCCTGGTGATGGCGTTCTCTCGTGGTTGTGTCTAGACTGGCCGGGTTCTTGTCGGGGTGCCTTGCTATGAGGCTGAGATCGAATAATTTCGGATCCCGTTGAACCTGATCAGGTTAGCGCCTGCGTAGGGAACAAGATTTCTCGTCACCCGGCGAGTCCTCTTGTGCTTCGTCCGGGATGTTGTTCGACCATCGACTTTCGATTTTCGAACATGCTCGAGCAGCAAGCACAGCGTCCGCACTTTCGTGCAGGGACGCGTCCATTCGTTACAGGTTCGCTCCGACAAAAATCCACTGCCTGGATGTGTGTCTGGAGAGCCCGTGATGACGACAAAATCAAAAAACGCGACCAACCTCAGCGATTCGGCCAAGGTCGATGAGCAATCGGTCCAGCCCTTTACCCGCTCGCAAAAAATCTATGTCCAGGGCAGCCGCCCGGATATCCGCGTGCCCATGCGCGAAATCAGCCTCGACGTGACCCCCACCGACTTCGGCGGCGAAATCAACGCGCCGGTCGTGGTGTACGACACCTCGGGCCCCTACACCGACCCGAACGTGATCATCGACGTGCGCAAAGGCCTGGCCGACGTGCGCTCTTCATGGATCGAAGCCCGTGGCGACACCGAGCGTCTTGCCGGCCTGAGCTCCAACTTCGGCCAGGAACGCCTGGCTGATCCCGAGCTGACCAAGCTGCGCTTCGCCCACGTGAACAATCCGCGTCGCGCCAAACCGGGCGCCAACGTCAGCCAGATGCACTACGCGCGCAAAGGCATCATCACCGCCGAGATGGAATACGTCGCCATCCGCGAAAACATGAAGCTGGAAGTCGCCCGCGCCGCCGGCCTGCTGGACCAGCAACACGCCGGCCACAGCTTCGGTGCCAGCGTGCCGAAAGTCATCACCCCGGAATTCGTCCGCGATGAAATCGCCCGTGGCCGCGCGATCATCCCGGCCAACATCAACCACACCGAACTGGAACCGATGATCATCGGCCGTAACTTCCTGGTGAAGATCAACGGCAACATCGGCAACAGTGCGCTGGGTTCGTCCATCGAAGAAGAAGTGGCGAAGCTGACCTGGGGCATCCGCTGGGGTTCGGACACGGTCATGGACCTGTCCACCGGCAAGCACATCCATGAAACCCGCGAGTGGATCATCCGCAACTCGCCGGTGCCGATTGGCACCGTGCCGATCTACCAGGCCCTGGAAAAAGTCGGCGGCGTGGCCGAAGACCTGACCTGGGAGCTGTTCCGCGACACGCTGATCGAACAGGCCGAGCAGGGCGTCGACTATTTCACCATCCACGCCGGCGTGTTGCTGCGCTATGTGCCGATGACCGCCAAGCGCGTCACCGGTATCGTCAGCCGTGGTGGTTCGATCATGGCCAAGTGGTGCCTGGCGCACCACAAAGAGAACTTCCTCTACACCCACTTCGAAGACATCTGCGAAATCATGAAGGCCTACGACGTCAGCTTCTCGCTGGGCGATGGCCTGCGTCCGGGCTCGATTGCCGACGCCAACGACGAAGCGCAGTTCGGCGAGCTGGAAACCCTCGGCGAGCTGACCAAGATCGCCTGGAAGCACGACGTGCAATGCATGATCGAAGGCCCCGGCCACGTGCCGATGCAGTTGATCAAAGAGAACATGGACAAGCAGCTCGAGTGCTGCGACGAGGCGCCGTTCTATACCCTCGGTCCACTGACCACCGACATCGCACCGGGCTACGACCACATCACCTCCGGCATCGGTGCGGCGATGATCGGTTGGTTCGGTTGCGCCATGCTCTGCTACGTCACGCCGAAGGAACACCTGGGCCTGCCGAACAAGGATGACGTGAAGACCGGGATCATCACCTACAAGATCGCCGCCCACGCGGCCGACCTTGCCAAGGGCCACCCGGGCGCGCAGATTCGTGACAACGCCTTGAGCAAGGCGCGCTTCGAGTTCCGTTGGGAAGACCAGTTCAACCTCGGCCTGGACCCGGATACCGCCCGCTCGTACCACGACGAAACCCTGCCGAAGGACTCGGCCAAGGTGGCGCATTTCTGCTCGATGTGCGGGCCGAAATTCTGCTCGATGAAAATCACCCAGGAAGTGCGCGAGTACGCGGCCAACCAGCGCATCGAGGCGGTGGACGTGGACGTTGCCCAGGGCTTGGCGGAACAGGCCGAGCGGTTCAAGAAGGAAGGAAGTCAGCTTTACAAGAAAGTGTGATCCGGGCGGTGCTTGCAAAAGCACCGCTCACCCTGTGTGGCGAGGGAGCTTGCTCCCGCTCGGCTGCGAAGCAGCCGCAAAACCTGCACCGCGATTCTGACTGACAGGACGCGGCGTTTGGTATTGGGTCTGCTTCGCAGACCAGCGGGAGCAAGCTCCCTCGCCACAAGGGGTGATCTGTGACCCAAAACAATAATCTCCCTTGAGAATATCTGTGAACATCCAACCTAGCACCTACTCCCCAGACACCGCGGTCCCCCTGGACAAACGTGTCTTCGGCGCCCGCGATCTATTTTCCCTGTGGTTCTCCCTGGGCATCGGCCTGATGGTCTTGCAGGTCGGTGCCTTGCTCGCACCGGGCCTGGGCTTGAGCGGCTCGTTGCTGGCGATTTTCCTCGGCACGCTGGTGGGCGTCCTGCTGCTGGCGGCCGTCGGTGTGATCGGCAGCGACACCGGCCTGTCGGCCATGGCCGCCCTCAAGCTCAGCCTCGGCGGCAAGGGCGCGAGCGTGCCGGCGGTGTTGAACCTGCTGCAGTTGATCGGCTGGGGCTCCTTCGAAATCATCGTCATGCGTGATGCCGCCAGCCTGCTCGGTGCCCGAGCCTTCAGCGAAGGCAGCCTGGGCTCCAACCCACTGCTGTGGACGCTGTTCTTCGGCGCCCTGGCGACCCTGCTTGCGGTCAGCGGGCCGTTGACGTTCGTGCGCAAGGTCCTGCGCAAGTGGGGCATCTGGCTGCTGCTGGCGGCGTGTATCTGGCTGACCTGGAACCTGTTCGCCAAGGCTGATCTGGTTGCGCTGTGGGCCCAGGCGGGTGACGGTTCGATGCCGCTGGCGGTGGGGTTTGATATCGCCATTGCGATGCCGCTGTCCTGGCTGCCGCTGATCGCCGACTACTCGCGCTTCGGCAAACGCGCCAAGAATGTCTTCGGCGGCACGGCCGTGGGGTTCTTCATCGGTAACGTCTGGCTGATGAGCCTGGGCGTGGCCTACACCTTGGCGTTCGCGCCGAGCGGTGAAGTCAATGCGTTGCTATTGGCCTTGGCTGGCGCCGGGTTGGGCATTCCGTTGCTGCTGATTCTGCTGGATGAGTCGGAAAACGCCTTCGCCGACATTCACTCGGCGGCGGTCTCCAGTGGCATGTTGTCGGGGCTGAAGGTCGAGCACCTGGCCTTGGCGATTGGCGTGCTCTGTACCTTGATCGCCTGCTTCGCGCCGTTGGCGCAATACCAGAACTTCCTGTTGCTGATCGGCTCGGTGTTCGCACCGCTGTTCGGCGTGGTGCTGGTGGATCACTTCATCCTGCGCAAGCGCAGCAGCCAAGTGGTATCAGCCGCATTGCGCTGGCCGGCCCTGTTGGCCTGGTTGGGTGGGGTGAGCACTTATCACTTGCTGGCCAACTTCCATCCAGACATCGGCGCAACCCTGCCTTCGTTGATTCTGGCAGGGTTGCTGCAACTGTTGCTGGGCCGGGCTTTCAGCTACGGCCGGGGAACAGCTCGGGCTTGAGGATGCCATTGAGGCGTGGGTAAGCGATCTTCAATTCGATGTGGCCCAGGGCGTACGGGGCGATGGTGCTCACTTCGTACTTGAGGATCACCCCGCCGTAGGTCAGCGCCACGTGTGGGGTTTTCTGGAAGGACCACTGTTTCAGGAACTCGGGTTCCTGATCCAGCTTGGTGCTGATCAGCCAACTGTTGTGGGCGACCTGGGCGGCTTTCCAGAAGGCTTCTTCCTGGCCCGGCAGCAGCATGTCCGACAGCGTCAGAACCTTGTGTTGCTGGCGCGAATAGTTGATGAAGCCGCGACCCGGCGTGCCGTGTGCGCCGCCGGTATCCAGGTAGCTGGACAGTTCGATGATCACCAGGCCGTCATGTTGCTCACGTACCTTGGCCTGCAAATAGCTGCTGTTGCGGGGCGCGGCGCTGCGCAGGAACTGCTCGCGATAGGCGGCAAGCGTCGGTGCAACCGGGGCGTCCGGGGTGGTGCGGGTCATTTGCAGCAGGCGTTTTTCGACGATGCCGTCCAGGGCCGGCTCGGTGGGAAAGTGCAGGGTATCGATGTTCACCAACGGGCAGTCGGCACTGGCGCATCCTTGTTGCAGTTGCTCCGACGCATCGCGGGTGGTTTCCAGCGGTGCGCGGTAATTGGGTTGGAACAGGCTTTGGCAAGCGCCCAGGGTCAGGGCAATGGCGGCCACGGAGGCAGTTTTGAAAAGCGACATGGGCGTCCTTCATGGAACAGGGAAAGGCGAAAAGTTACCCGCTTCGACTGCCAGCAGGACAATCAGTTCGCCACTAAGCTCATTAGAGTTCTTTCACCTTCTGCCGTCCATCCCGATGAGTGGAAAGGGGCTGCATCAAACGGTACGGGCGCGTTAGGATGGCGCGAAGCCGAGGTTGGAACCTCGTATTGATCCATTGCACACGAGGATTGTCATGACCGATTTCGCCAACGCCGCACCGAGCACCGTGGACATTGTCAAGCGCGAGAGCTGCTTCCAGGGTTTCTACAAACTCGATCGTGTGCACTTGCGTCACGAATTGTTTGCCGGTGGCATGAGCCGCGAAATCAGCCGTGAATTGTTCGTGCGCCATGACGCGGTGTGCGTGTTGCCCTACGACCCGCAGCGCGATGAAGTGGTGTTGATCGAGCAGTTTCGCGTTGGCGCCATGGACAAGGTCGCCAACCCTTGGCTGGTGGAATTGGTGGCCGGCCTGATCGACAAGGACGAACAACCGGAAGAAGTTGCTCATCGTGAGGCGCAGGAGGAAGCTGGGCTTGCCTTCGCTGCGCTTTGGCCGATGACCAAGTATTTTCCATCCCCGGGCGGCAGCGATGAATTCGTCCATTTGTACCTGGGGCGTTGCGACAGCACGGGGGCGGGCGGGCTGCATGGCCTGGCGGAAGAGGCGGAAGATATCCGCGTCAAGGTCTGGTCTTTCGAAGATGCCCTGCAAGCTGTGCGCGACGGACAAATCTGCAATGCACCGAGCATCATCGCCCTGCAATGGCTGGCCTTGAACCGCGAGGAAGTGAGGGGGTTATGGTCCTGAACAAGCTGCGCGATCGCTATCGCGTCGATCTGGTGGGGTTGCAGGCCGCCTGCGAGGCCAACTACGCCCGCCTGATGCGCTTGTTGCCGGACATGCGCAACGATCCGGCGCCGCGGCGTATCGCCGTAACCCACGGCGACCAGATGCTCGGCGTCCTGGCCCTCGAAGTGCTGCAGACCTGCCCGTACACCACGACCTTGCAGGTGCGCCAGGAGCACAGCCTGCCCTGGCTACCGGTGCCGCAGCTGGAAGTTCAGGTCTATCACGATGCGCGCATGGCCGAAGTCGTCAGTGCCGAACATGCACGACGCTTTCGCGGCATCTATCCTTACCCCAATGCGTCAATGCACCAGCCGGACGAAAAGGCCCAGTTGAACCTGTTCCTGGGTGAATGGCTGAGTCATTGCCTGGCGCTGGGCCACGAGTTCGAAGTCGTTCGGTAGTTGTCGTTCAAATACTGGACACTGGTTGTGAACCTGTTCCGGTTCGCGGGTTTCCCCTTTCGATCTTCCCCAGCATAATTGCGGCGTCATCCAACGGCGTGAGTGCGCCTGGGAGAGAGCGATTTGCCGAACGTATCCATCCTGACCACCGCTGATGCGGCGTTGCTGGTCCAGCTGTCCGACAGTCACCTGTTTGCCGAGGCCGACGGTTCGTTGCTGGGCATGAATACCCGCGACAGCCTGCGGGCGGTCGTTGACCTGGTGCTCAAGCAGCAGCCGAAGATCGATTTGATGCTGGCTACGGGGGATTTGTCCCAGGACGGTACGTTGGAGTCCTATCAGGTGTTTCGGCAGATGAGCGGGCGAATCGATGCGCCGGCGCGTTGGATTCCGGGTAACCATGATGAGCCGCAGGTCATGCTTGAAGCGGCGGTCAAGAGCACGCTGCTCGAACCGGTGGTGGATATTGGCAACTGGCGCGTCACCCTGTTGGATTCCGCCGTGCCGGGTTCGGTGCCGGGTTTTTTGGCTGAGGAGCAGTTGATTCTGTTGGCCAATGCCTTGAGTGAGGCGCCGGAGCGGCATCATCTGGTGTGTCTGCATCATCATCCGGTGTCGATTGGGTGTGTGTGGATGGAGCCTATCGGGTTGCGTAATCCTGAGGCGTTGTTTGCGGTGTTGGATCGGTTTCCTCAGGTGCGCGCTGTTCTGTGGGGGCATGTGCATCAGGAGGTTGACCGGGTCCGTGAGGGGGTTCGGTTGTTGGCTTCGCCTTCGACTTGTATTCAGTTTGAGCCGGGGAGTGAGGATTTTGCGGTGGGCTCGCAGGCGCCGGGGTATCGGTGGTTGCGGCTTTGGCCGGATGGGCGGTTGGAGACGGGGGTTGAGCGGGTGGTTGGGTTTGCTTTTACCCCGGACTATGAGTCCGACGGGTATTGAGTTTTGATTGAGTACATATCCATTGCTGCGCTAACGGCCACTTAGGGTTCCGCTCTTACAGC
>NZ_JBAMDJ010000033.1:0-75484 GCF_036961705.1 Pseudomonas sp. 3JA | reverse complement strand
ATTCACCTGATCAAGCTCCACTGTAGGGACGGTCGTTGTTACCGATGCAAGATCACCTGCGCAATCTCCTGCAACCCCATCACCCGTTGCGCCGCATTGAGTTTGATCGCTTCCTTGGGCATGCCGAAGACCACGCAACTGGCTTCGTCCTGGGCCACGGTGGTGCTGCCGGCGTCGAGCATTTCCTTCAGGCCGCGGGCGCCGTCGTCGCCCATGCCGGTCATGATGATGCCGGTGGCGTTGCGGCCGGCGAATTTGGCCACGGAGCGGAACAGCACATCCACCGAAGGGCGGTGGCGGTTGACCAGTGGGCCATCCACCACCTGCACGTGATAGAACGCGCCGCTGCGGGTCACCATCATGTGTTTGCCGCCTGGTGCGATGAGTGCCAGGCCCGGGTGGATGCGGTCGTTGTTGCGGGCCTCGCGCACTTCGATCTGGCACAGGCTGTTCAGCCGGGCGGCGAACGAGGCGGTGAATTTTTCCGGCATGTGCTGGACGATGACGATGCCCGGGCACACTCGCGGCAGGGCGGTGAGCACCGCTTCCAGGGCCTGGGTACCACCGGTGGAGGTGCCCAGGGCGACGATGCGTTCGGTGGTCTGTGCCATGGCGTGGCCGTTGGCGGCGGGCAGCATGGCGTCAGCGGTGAGTTTGGTCGGGGGCGTCAGCGCGATCGGGGCGGGACGCTTGCCCAGGTTGCGCACGTTGACCTGGGCGGCGGCACGGATTGCCGACACCAGTTCCGGCGCCGACTCCAACAGAAAGTTCTTCAGGCCGGTGGTGGGCTTGGTGATGATTTCCACCGCGCCAGCGGCCATCGCCTGCAAGGTGGTTTCCGCGCCCCGGGGCGTCAGGGACGAGCAGATCACCACCGGAGTGGGGCGCTCGCTCATGATTTTTTTCAGGAACGTGATGCCGTCCATGCGCGGCATTTCCACGTCCAGCACGATCACGTCGGGCCATTCCTTGGCCAGTTTGTCCATGGCGAAAATCGGGTCGGACGCCGCGCCCATGACGTGGATGTCCGGTGTGTCGCTGAGTATCGCCAGCAACACCTGGCGAACCACCGCAGAGTCATCCACCAGCAGTACATTGATCTTTTTTGACATAGTCAGTGCCGGGTCCTTATAGGTTGGTGCCTGACCCATACATCGCCGCTGCAAAGGTCGAAGATGATGCTTCGGTGGCCGGTGCTACCCATGTCCTGGGCGATCAGGTCCAGGCGGTAGAGGGCAGCGATTTCCAGCGCCGCATTGACGTTCAACCGCGCCACATCGCCGTAGGGCACATGGCGTTGCAGTTCGGGGAACATCTCGCCGCCGCCGAACAGCTTGAGTTGATAGTCCTCGGGTTCGGTGTGATGGGCCCTGGCCTGGCGGATGAACAGTTCAATGGCTTCATCGGCGTACAGGCCGTTCAAGGCCTTGGAGCAACGCACCCGACTGGGCAGCATGAAGTGGCACATGCCGCCGATCTTGCGTTCGGGGTGCCACAGCGTGATCGCCACGCAAGAGCCGAGAATCGTGCGCAGGCGGGTCGGGCAAGTGGCAAAGCGAAACTCCCCCGGCGCCAGGTACACCTCGGCCACTGCCCTCATTGCGGTGTTCATGGCTTGCGATAAATCGAAGGGGCCACCAGTTTCAACGCATCGGACACACCGTTGAGACTCTCCGAGTGGCTGACGATGAAATACCCGCCGGGCTTGAGTCGGGGGATCAAGCGGGCGACCACTTTGCTTTTGGTGGGTTGGTCGAAATAGATCATGACGTTGCGCAGGAAGATCACATCGAACTCCCCCAGCTCCGGCAAGGTGTCGTTGAGGTTGACCTGGATGAAGTTGACCCGGTTGCGCAACGCCCGGTCGATGAGGAACGTGCCTTGCTGGCTACCGGTGCCCTTGAGGCAATATTTCACCAGCAGCGGCTGAGGCAGGGTGCGGGCGCGTTCCATCGGGTAATGCCCGGAGCGCGCCTTGGCCAGTACCTGGCTGCTGATGTCCGAACCGATCACTTCCCAAGGCGTGGTGCCCAGCCCTTCGGCCAGGGTCATGGCCAGGCTGTAGGGTTCTTCCCCGGAAGAGCTGGCCGCGCTCCACAGGCGGAAGGTCTTGCCCGGCGTGGCGTGGGGCAGTACGTGTTGGCGCAGGAAATCGAAATGTTTGGGCTCGCGGAAAAAGTAGGTCTCGTTGGTCGTCAGCAGGTCCAGCGCCACTTGTAACTCATCGGTGCGCTGGCCGTTCATGATCAGCTTGAAATACTCGCCATAACTGTCCAGCCCATAGTGCTTGAGGCGCTTGAACAAACGCCCAGCCACCAGGGCTTTCTTGGCCTCGGACAGGCTGATGCCGGCGGCCTGGTACAGCCAGGACTGGAACTGGCCGAACTCTCGGTCACTGAGCGCCAGCGCGTTCGCCGGGCGTTCCTTGCAGGTATCGGCGTTCACGGGGCATCCACTTCCAGCGCGTTCGGGCTGGCTTCGGCGAGTTGGGACATTTCGTCGATGGACAACACGCGGTCCACTTCCAGTACGATGACAAACTTGCCATCGACCTTGGCCATGCCACTGATGAAATCGGCCCGGATCTTCGCGCCGAAGCTCGGTGGCGGCTCGATCTGCGAGGCCGGGATTTCCAGCACCGCCGACACCGTGTCCACCAGCAGGCCAATGTCCTGGGCCTGGCCGTCGGCGCTGGACGCCTCGATGATCACCACGCACGAGCGCCGGCTGATCGCCGAATTCGGTCGACCGAAACGGGCCGAAAGGTCGACCACCGGCACGACGGCACCGCGCAGGTTGATCACCCCGCGCACGAACGTCGGCATCATCGGCACCACGGTCAGGTTGCCGTATTCGATGATTTCCTTGATGCACAGGATGCCGATGGCAAACATCTCCGTGCCGAGCATAAACGTCAGGTATTGCGCTTCTTCCTCGACTGCGATGGCGGTTTGACGTGTGGTCGCGATGGCGCCCATTGCTTTTTCTCCTTTAAGCAAGCCTGTGGAACCGGGCCATCAGAACCGGGTGAATTCCGATTCGTCCGGGGCACTGGCCATGTTGTAGGCAAACGCCTTGGGCATGATCGGTGCCGGTGTCCGCGTCGGTTTGCGGCCGGAGGAGCCTGGGGTGTTGTCGACCCTGGCAACTTGCACGGCAGACTTGGGCGGCGTGTCCAGGGTGAAGAAGCTCATGGCCTGTTGCAGCTGTTCGGCCTGGCTGCTCATTTCCTCGGCGGTGGCGGCCAGTTCTTCGCTGCTGGAGGCGTTTTGCTGGGTCACCTGGTTGAGCTGGGTCATGGCGGTGTTGATCTGCGCCACACCGGCGGCCTGTTCTTCGGAGGCGGCGCTGATTTCCTGCACCAGGTCCGAGGTCTTGTTGATCGAGGGGACCATCTCGTTGAGCAGGTTCCCGGCCTTCTCGGCCATATCGACGCTGCTGGACGACAGCTCGCCGATTTCCTGGGCGGCCACCTGGCTGCGTTCGGCCAGCTTGCGCACTTCGGCGGCGACCACCGCGAAGCCTTTGCCGTGCTCACCGGCGCGGGCGGCTTCGATGGCAGCGTTGAGCGCCAGCAGGTTGGTCTGGTAGGCGATGTCGTCGATGATGCTGATCCGCTGGGCGATTTTCTTCATCGCCACCACGGTCTGCTGCACCGATTCGCCGCCGTCGGTGGCTTCCTTGGCGGCCTTGCTGGCCATGCCGTCGGTGACCTTGGCGTTCTCGGTGTTCTGGTTGATGCTGGCGCTCATCTGCTCGATGGAGGCGCTGGTTTCCTCGACGCTGGCTGCCTGTTCACTGGTGGCCTGGCTCATCGATTGCGCGGTGGCGCTGACTTCTTCGGAAGCACTGGCCAGGTTGTCCGCAGCGTTACGCACTTCGCCAATGATGTGCGAGAGCTTGCCGATCATGTTCTGCATGGCGTTGAGCACCATGCCGGTTTCGTCTTTGGAGCCGCCGTCGATTTTTGCGTTCAGGTTGCCTTCGGCCAATTGCTCGGCGACGGTCGCGGCCTGTTTCAAGGGGCGCGAGATGATGCGCGAGATGAACAGCGCCAGGCCCAGGCCCACCAGCAGGGCGGCAATCAGCACGACGATGATCGACAGGCGCGATTTTTCAAACAGCGCTGCGCCATGCTCGCTGGCGGCGCCAGCGCCCGCGTCATTGAGTTCCACCAGTTTTTGCAGGTCGTTGACCACCAGATCGAATTGACGCTTGGATTGGCCCTTGAGCAGTGCATGGGCTTGCTCGGTCAGGTTTTGCCGAGACAGTGCAAGCAGGTCTTTGCTGACTGCGAGGTAAGCGACCCAGTCATTGCGGGTGGTTTCGAACAGCTGGCGATCTTCCGCGCTGGAGAGCAGTTTTTCATAGGTCGCCATGCGGGTTTCAAACCCCTTCCTGGCGTCTTCCGCTTCTTGTTCGACAGTGAGGCGTTCCTGTTCGGAATCGGCGGTAATGTGGCGGTTTTCCTTGAGGCGATAGTTTGCCGCGTAGAAACGCATGCCCGAGGCCGCACGCATGGACGGCATCCAGTTTTCCCTGATATCGACGGTGGTGCTGTTCACCTCGCCCAGTTGGATGATCGCGAACACTCCCATGACGGCGGTCAGGGCCAGCACCACAAGAAATGAAGTGATCAGTTTGGTGGCGATTCTAAGATCGTAGAACCATTTCATTGGGAAGTACCTCTCCATGGAATTGCTAAAGCGTCAGCGAGCGTTGGCTTGTTGTAATTGAGTCGGGGTGTAGCGGTTTTCCACTTGGGCGATCTGGGTGAGCAGCGCCGGTACGTCGAGAATCAACGCTACCGCGCCGCTGCCCAGGATGGTCGAGCCACTGATGCCGCGAAGGGCACCAAACAGCTTGCCCAGCGGCTTGATCACGGTCTGGAATTCACCCAGCAAGTCATCCACCACCAGCCCGGCCTTGAGTTCGGCGTAGCGCACCACCACCACGTTCTGCCGGCGAGCGGGCGGGCCTTCGTGGCTGAAGTGATCGCGCAGGTAGACCAGGGGCAGCACCTCGCCGCGCAGGTCGAGATAGCCCTGTTCGCGGCTGGCGACCCCATCGTTCTCGCTCAGCTCGATGCATTCCTGGACCATGTCCAGCGGAATGACATAGGTTGACTGACCGATGCCCACCAGAAATCCATTGATGATCGCCAGGGTCAGCGGCAGGCGGATACGCACCACGGTGCCCTTGCCGGGCTGGCTGTCGAGGTCGACGGTGCCGCGCAGCAGGGTGATGTTGCGCTTGACCACGTCCATGCCCACGCCACGCCCCGAAAGGTTGGTCACGGCCTGGGCGGTGGAAAAACCGGGTTCGAAAATCAGGTTGTAGATCTCCTGGTCGGTCGGGCTCGCGCCGGGGGCGACCAGGCCGCGCTCCTGGGCTTTTTCCAGGATCCGGTCACGGTTCAGGCCGGCGCCGTCGTCGGCGATTTCCAGCACGATGCTGCCCGAGTCGTGATAGGCGTTGAGGTGCAGGTGCCCCTTGGCCGGTTTGCCCGCCGCCAGCCGGGCCTCGGCGGTTTCAATGCCGTGGTCCATGGCGTTGCGCAGCAGGTGCATGAGCGGGTCGCCGATTTTTTCCACCACGGTCTTGTCCAGTTCGGTCTCCGCGCCGCTGATGATCAGGTCGATGTCCTTGCCCAGCTCCTGGCTGACATCGCGCACCACCCGACGGAACCGGTTGAAGGTTTCGCCGATGGGGATCATGCGCAGGCGCAGGGCGCCATCGAGGATTTCTTCCACCAGTCCGGAGACTGACGAGGTGGCCTCCTGCAACGGATCGTTCTGGCAGGTGCGGGCCAACAGGCTGGCACCGGCGCTGGCGATGACCAGTTCGCCCACCAGGTTGATCAGTTCATCGAGCTTGTCGGCATTGACCCGCACATAGGTGCCGTCCTTGGCCTTGCTGTCGCTGCTTACCGCTTGTTTGTCGGTGGCGATCTGGGCGGGCATGCGTGGCGTCTTGCGCTGGTCGGACAGCAACTCGCCGGTGGCGACCAATGCGGTGGTTTCCTCGGCCGGTTCCGGCGACGTCGTGACCAGGCCGGTGTTGGCCTGGGGCGCGATGTCGTCGTCCTGGGCAACGATCTCGATCTCGCAGTCTTCCCGGACGAAATCGAACACTTCATTGATCGCGCCGTGGCCGGCGGCCGAGCGAAACTCGATGTCGAAGCCCAGGTAGCAGGACTCGGCGTCCCAGGCATCGGCGGCGGGCAGGGCGTCGGTCAAGGCGGTGATGTCGACGATTTCACCCAGGGTTTGCAGGTAGCGCAGGAACGACAGAGGGTCCATGCCGTTGCGGAACACGTCCTGGCCGAAACGCAGGGAGATGTGCCAGAGGCGCGTTTCGCCGGGTTCACGGGTTTCGGTGTCCTGGGCAGGCGTTGGGGCCGTGGCCGGCAAGGGGGCCTGGTACTCCTGCAGGATCTGGCACAGTTCCACTTCCCGTTGCAGGGCCGGTGGCGGTAGCGCTCCGCCCTGGTTGGCGGCCACGTTGATCAGCTCGAGCATGTGATCGCTGGACTTGAGCAGTACCGCGATCAGGCCGGCGTCCACTTCGACGCTGCCGTTGCGCAGGCGATCGAGCACGTCTTCGACGATGTGGGTGAAGCTGACGATCGGTTCCAGGCCGAACAGCCCGGCCGAGCCCTTGATCGTGTGCGCCGCCCGGAAGATCGCGCCGATGGCGTCATCGTCGCCGGGGTCGGTTTCCAGTTGCAGCAGCGACTCTTCCATCGCTTGCAACTGTTCCCGTGCCTCGACGATGAACGTCTGTTGTGCCTGATCGAGATTGATGCTCACGCTCATATCCTTTGTCGTGTCCGACGTATTGCAGCAGCCCTAGGCAACCAGGTTGCACAGGGCAAGTGTTTCCATGACGGCCTTGCTCTGGCCGGTCAATGTCAGTTGGGTGCCGGCCTTGGCGGCCTCGCGCTGTACCATCAGCAGCAGTTGCAGGCCGGCGCCGTCCATCTCGGTGATCTGCGACAGATCAAGGGCCATCCGCGGTGTTGCGCCCAACTGCGGCAACCATTGCGCGGCCAGGTCGGCGGCGGTGTAGATCGTCAGCTCGCCGTCGATGTGCACCTGGGCGGTGTCATCCTGTGTTTCGTAGTGCAACGACATGGGCGCCTCCGCTCATCAAGGAAGAATCAGCTTGGATACCGCCGCCAGCATCTGCGCCGGCTGGAACGGCTTGACCACCCAGGCCTTGGCTCCGGCGGCCTGGCCTTCCTGTTTCTTCGATTCCTGGGATTCGGTGGTGAGCATGATGATTGGCGTGAACTTGTAGCTGGCCAGCTTCTTGACCTCCTTGACGAAGGTGATGCCGTCCATGTTGGGCATGTTCACGTCACTGATGATCAGGTGCACTTTCTGGCCATTGAGTTTGCCCAGGGCATCCTTGCCATCGCTGGCTTCGATCACGTCATAGCCGGCACTTTTCAACGCGATGCCGACCACCTGCCGAACGCTCGCGGAGTCGTCGACAACCAATACACTTTTAGCCATGAACGGCGCTCCTAAAAGAAGGTGATTTCCTGTGAAGTCTGTTGCGCGGCCGAGTCGCCGTGGTGATTGCGGCGTTGCTCGTCGGTGGCGTAAGTGGTTTCCATGCGCGCCAGCCATTGGCGAGCGTCGATGGAAACGGCCTGTTCGGGCGACTGACTGGCCTGCTGCATGTGCACATGCAGGTCCTCGATGTTGTCGCGCACGTGGCTGAGGATCTGGCTGACCCGATCCTGGAATTGCAGGCTGACCAGCACCTCGGTGAGTTCATCGCGGATGCCGAAGCTCTCCCGCTGCAGCATGTCGGCCGAGTCGGCCAAGTTGCCGGTGACACTCTTGAAGCGCTCCAGCACCTGCTGGATGCTTTGCTCGGAGGCACTGACCGAATGGCTGTCCTGGTCCGCGCCGCTGGACGCGGCATGCACCAGTTGGGTGATGGCGGTGTTGATGATGTCGACCTTGGCCGACATCTGCTGGCCGGTCTCGCTGGACTTGCTCGAGAGGCTGCGCACGGCGTCGGCCACCACGGCAAAGCCACGCCCGGCCTCGCCGGCACGGGCGGCTTCGATGGCGGCGTTGAGGGCCAGCAGGTTGGTCTGCGCGGCAATCGCCGCGACATCGGCGGCCATGGTCCGCAGTTCCCCGGTATAGGCCGTCAGGTTGCGTACCTGGGCCAGGGTTTCATCGCGGCTGGCCTGGGTGGCCTTCAGCGAATCGATGACCTTGACCAGTTCACTTTCGCTCTGGGCCAGCACCTGCACGGCACCGCCACTGCTGCTGGCCAACTCACCGGCGGCCAGTTGCGAAGCTTGCACGGTCTCTTCCAGGCGCGAAGAAATGCCGGTGAAGCGGCTGGTCAGCGAGACGATTGCGGTTTCGGTCTGCTGCCGGGAGCTTTCGACCTGCTTGGCCCAGATCGGCATGGCGCCGAGAATGACTTCGTTGAGTTGCTCGCTGGCTTTATGGGCCAGATGCTCGCTGGCTTGCAGGTCGTTGCGGGCCATGGCGGCGGCGATGGCGCTGTCGAACTGCTGACGTTGCGAACGCGCACCCCATACGCCAGCACCGACACCAACGGCCAGGAGGGCAACAGCCAGGATGATGTTTTGTACACTTGGACCATTGAGCAGTAAGACGCCAACGGCAGCAACGAAAGCGACGAGCACTGTGTTCCAGAGGATGCGAGGTGGTTGGGCGAAGGAATGACCGTGTGGGTACGACGTCATGGTTCGGTCCTTGAACAGAGTTTCTAACAGGTTATTTGCGAATAACTGGTTATCTGCGACCTCTACTCGGACTTTAAGACCGGCTGTCCGATACCGGTATTGCATAGGCATTGGCCTACACAGTACGTGGCACTGTGCTATTTCAGGTTAGACGCTGTCTGGGAAATGTCGAATGCACCCGACGAAGGAATGAGCCACCTGGCAAGGGAGATGGCGCATGGGCTTTTGTGGCGAGGGAGCTTGCTCCCGCTGGAGCGCGAAGCGGTCCCAAACTTGGCGGGTGCGGTTGGCCTGATAGATTGCGTGTTTAGGTTTTGGGACTGCTGCGCAGCCTGGCGGGAGCAAGCTCCCTCGCCACGAAAAACGGACATCTTCCGAAACAGAATCCATGGATTGCGCTAAATTACCCCGCATTGGATTTCGAACCTGCCATCAGAGCCCCCATGCCCACCCAGCCCCTCTGGAAAACCTACCTCCTGTTCCTGGCCCCTATGGTCTTGTCCAATTTCCTGCAGTCCATGTCTGGCACGTTCAACAGCATCTACATCGGCCAGATGCTCGGTACCCAGGCCTTGGCGGCGGTGTCGGGCATGTTTCCCATCGTGTTTTTCTTTATCGCATTGGTGATTGGCCTCGGCGCGGGGGCGGGGGTGTTGATCGGGCAGGCCTACGGCGCCGGCGAAACCGGGACGGTGAAGGCGATTGCCGGTTCGACCTTGTTGCTGGGGGCGATCATCGGCCTGGCGGCGGCGGTGCTTGGCAGTGTCTTTGCGCGTCAGGCGTTGCAGGGGCTCGGCACGCCGGCTGATGTGCTGGAGGATGCCGTTTCCTATGCCCGGGTCATGCTGTGGATCCTGCCGATGTTGCTGGTATTTGTGCTGTTTACCCAGCTGCTGCGCGGGGTGAGCGATACGGTGTCACCGATGTTGGCGCTGCTGACCTCCACCAGTGTCGGGCTGCTGCTCACGCCGGCGTTGATTCGTGGCTGGTTGGGGTTGCCGCAGATGGGCATCCAGAGCGCGGCGCTGGCGGGGTTGGTGGGGACGGCCTCGGCCATGGCCATGCTGGCGTGGCGCCTGAACCGTCGCGAGCATGCCCTGGCGCCGGACCGGGCGTTGTTCGCGGCGATGCGCCTGGACATGGAGATCCTTGGCAAAGTGCTGCGCATAGGCTTGCCCACAGGGTTGCAGATGGTGGTGATCTCGTTGTCCGAGTTGGTCATCCTGACGCTGGTCAATAGCCATGGCTCCCAGGCCACGGCGGCCTACGGCGCGGTGACGCAGATCGTCAACTACGTGCAGTTTCCGGCGCTGTCGATCGCCATCACCGCTTCGATCCTCGGCGCCCAGGCCATCGGTGCCGGACGCCTGGAGCGCCTGGGGCCGATCCTGCGCACGGGGTTGTTGATCAACCTCTGGCTTACGGGCGGGTTGGTGGTCCTGGGGTATCTGTTGTCCCACTGGCTGCTGGGGCTGTTCATCACCGACCCGGCGGCACGGGTCCAGGCCGAACACCTGCTGCACATCATGCTCTGGAGCCTGCTGGTGTTCGGCTTCCAGGCGATCGTCGGCGGCATCATGCGCGCCAGCGGCACGGTGCTGGTGCCAGTCGCTATCTCGATCTTCTGTATCGTCGTCGTGCAGGTGCCGGCGGCGTATCTGCTGGACGCTCACTTCGGCCTGCAAGGGGTGTGGATGGCGTTCCCGGTGGCCTACTTGAGCATGCTGCTGTTGCAGACGCTGTACTACAAGCAGGTGTGGCAGCATCAGCCGATCGAGCGGTTGGTGTAACCAACCCACCATTTAATCCTGTGGCCATCACCCGCCACGCCGCCACCGAGGATCCGATGCCTGCCAGTCTCCCCACCCACATTGCCTACCGCGCTTTCCTGTTCGACATGGACGGCACACTGCTCAATTCCATTGCCGCCGCCGAGCGGATCTGGACGCGCTGGGCCCTGCGCCACGGCGTGGACGTGGCGACATTCCTGCCGACGATCCATGGCGTGCGCGCCATCGATACCATTACCCGCCAGCACCTGCCGGGGGTGGATGCTCAGGCCGAGGCCGAGCAGATTACCCGCGAGGAAATCGAAGACGTCGAAGGCGTGGTGCAGGTGCCCGGTGCGCAGGCCTTTGTGAACAGCCTGCCGCCAGAGCGCTGGGCGATCGTCACTTCGGCACCGATGGCACTGGCCTTGCGGCGTATGGAAGCGGCCGGGATCCCACGCCCTGCAGTGATGGTCACGGCCGAGGACGTGAGCGACGGCAAGCCCAACCCCGCCTGCTACCGCTTGGCTGCCGAACGCTTGCAGGTGGCACCGCAGGAATGCCTGGTGTTTGAAGACGCCGAGGCGGGCATTCGGGCTGGCGAGGCGGCGGGGGCGGATGTGCTGGTGGTGACGGCGACGCATACGCACCCGGTGGTCACCCTTCATCCGCAGATCAAGGATTACCTTGGGCTAGGCATTGAGGTGGATGAGGCCGGCCTGATGCGACTGCCTTCGATTCTATGACCGCCGCAGAACACCTGTGGAAGCGAGCTTGCTCGCGATAGCGGAGGTTCAGCTTGCATCAGTGCTGAATGTACCGGCGCCATCGCGAGCAGGCTCGCTCCCACATTGGATCTGTGGTCTTCGGGTAGGTCAGGTCACCACGCGATAGCACGGCACATACGCCGCGCCGCCTGGCAGTTTCATGCGGTGCTGGGCGACGAAGGCCTGGAGCAGGCGGTCGAGGGGTTCCATGATGGCGGCGTCGCCGTGGATCTCGTAAGGGCCGTGTTCTTCGATCAGGCGGATGCCCTTGTCCTTGACGTTACCGGCCACGATGCCCGAGAACGCCCGGCGCAGGTTGGCCGCCAGTTCGTGGGCGGGCAGGTCGCGGCTCAGGCCCAGGCTGGCCATGTTGGCGTGGGTCGGGTCGAACGGGCGCTGGAAGCCTTCGTCGATCTTCAGCAGCCAGTTGAAGTGGAAGGCGTCGTTGCGCTCGCGGCGGAACTGCTTGACCTCCTTGAGCCCCTGGGTCATCTGCCGCGCCACTTCGGCCGGGTCGTCGATGATGATCTGATAGTGCTTCTGCGCGGCCTCACCCAGGGTTGCACCGACAAATGCATGCAACTGATCGAGGTACGGCGCGGCGCTTTTCGGTCCGGTGAGCACCACCGGGAACGGCAGGTCCTGGTTGGCCGGGTGCATCAGGATACCCAGCAGGTAGAGGAACTCTTCCGCCGTACCAGCGCCACCCGGGAAGATGATGATGCCGTGACCGACACGTACGAAAGCCTCGAGGCGCTTCTCGATGTCCGGCAGGATCACCAGCTCATTGACGATCGGGTTCGGCGCCTCGGCGGCGATGATGCCCGGCTCCGTCAGGCCCAGGTAGCGACCGCCATGGATACGCTGCTTGGCATGGGCAATGGTGGCGCCTTTCATCGGGCCTTTCATCACGCCAGGGCCGCAGCCGGTGCAGATATCCAGGCTGCGCAGGCCCAGCTCGTGGCCGACCTTCTTGGTGTATTTGTATTCTTCGGTGTTGATCGAGTGACCGCCCCAGCACACGACGATTTTCGGCTCCACGCCAGGACGCAAGGTGCGGGCGTTGCGCAGCAGGTGGAAGACGTAGTCGCTGATGCCCTGGGACGAGCTGAGGTCGATGCGCTGGCTGTCCAGCTCGTTCTCGGTGTAGACGATGTCGCGCAGGGCGCTGAACAGCATTTCCCGGGTGCTGGCGATCATTTCGCCGTCGACGAACGCGTCGGCCGGTGCGTTCAGCAGCTCCAGGCGCACGCCCCGGTCCTGCTGGTGAATACGGATCTCGAAGTCCTTGTAGGCTTCCAGGATGGTCTTGGCGTTATCAACATGGGCGCCGGTGTTGAGGATGGCCAGGGCGCACTGGCGGAAGAGGGTATAGATACTGCCGGAACCGGCTTCGCTCAGTTGCTGGACTTCGCGCTGGGACAAGGTCTCCAGGCTGCCTTTGGGGCTTACCGAGGCGTTGATTACATGTCTTTGATTCATTCAGCTTTCCTTGAAAACGATGCCATGCACACAACGACGGCATCTTGAAAAAAACGTCCACGCAGAAAGATCGCACGATCCTTGCGCTATCGCCATGGACTTCGATCCGGACCCGGCGAGTCGGTTGCGATACAAAATGAGCTCCAGCATAGCTAAATCGACCGGGCAGGCGATAATGCGTGACTCTTTTGATGCCGTACAAGGAAATTGCACCGCGATGTTCGAGATCAAACCGTGGGATAGCGACACCTATCGCAAGCAGACTCGCCGCAGCACCCTGATCATCGCGGTGGTGTTCCTGGCCCTGGCGATGTTGCTGTCCAGCCTGGCCGTGCTGCTGCTGGGCACGCCCGGAGGCGATAACTTTCGTTTCAATCTCGGCGGGGTGCTTGTCGCGGTGCTGGCTATGGCTGCGCTGATGCGCCTGTATTTCTGGTCGCAGCCATGGATGGCCGCCGCCGTGTACGGCTGGCAACTCAAGCGCAGCCTGATGAAAATCACCAACGTGATGCACCAGGTGACCGCTGGCGTGCAAGCCCAGGATCCCACCGCTATGAAGCTGCTGCGTTTCTATCACCTGGGGCTGGCCCAGATGCATCAGCTGGACGCCAACTCCAGCGCCCAGGGCTCCCTGGCGCGAGAGGCCGACGCGCACCTGGCGAAGATGCAGGCGCTGGGCCTGGACACCGAACAGTCGCGCCTGGAGGCGAGCTGGATCGAGACGGTGAAGCAGGCCTATCGCGCAGGTTGAGCGGTCAGAGGGTGCCGATGCGGTCGAGCTCGGCTTTCAGGGCCTGGGCATCGAGCTGGTCGAAGGGCAGGGCAAAAAAGGCCCGGCAGCGGGTTTCGATACGATCCAGGGTGGCATGGAAGGCCTGGCCGATCTGATCATCGCTGCCTCTGACGGTCGATGGATCGACCAGGCCCCAGTGGGCCTTGATGGCCGGACCGAAGTACACCGGGCAAGCATCGCGAGCGGCGCTGTCGCACACGGTGATGACGATGTCCGGCGGGCTGCCCTCGAACGCGTCGTTACCCTTGCTGCGCAAGCCTTTTACGCTGATACCGGCTTCTTGCAAGGTGCTCAGGCTGCGCGGGAGCACGTGGCCCTTGGGGAAACTGCCGGCGCTGACGGCCTGGAATCCGGCCGGGGCCAGATGGTTGAACATCGCTTCGCTGAGAATGCTGCGGCAACTGTTGGCTGTGCACATGAAGAGGACTTTCATCGATCGGCTCCGATAAGCGCAAGGTTGGGCTGCGCCGGAGTATATGCGGACAATCGAATATATGGAATTTCGTATTTGTAGCGAGAGCGAGAGCGGATAGCGCCGGGGCGCAATACGTCTGCGCCCCAACGATTTGCGTGGTTACGATTTTCTGCCGCCGCCTTGGCTGCGTTCGCTACCTTTGTTACCGGCTCCAGTGCCTTTTTGCCGGTCGTTAGCAACGTTGCCGCCCGACGCTTGTCCGCCTTTCTTGCCGGCTTCCGATGCTTTTTCACGATCATTGGCGAAGTTGCCTGGGTTTTTGTTTCCGCTACTGGCCATTTCGAGAATCCTCATTTTGGTTGAGCGAGCAACGTGCCTCGCATTAGTTGGGAAAGAAAATGGCCGGGGGAAGTTTAAAAAAAACCGCTTGCTGGCGACGAATGGTCTGCCGCCAGCCTTCACTTCTAATCCTCGCCACCGCTGACTTTCCAATGCTTGGCATCCGGCGGGAACACCACTTGCTCGACCCGATGGGCAATGCCGAAAGCCAGGGAGTTCTCCGCTGGAATCACCCGTTCCTCGGCACACAGGCATTTGAAGATATCCAGCTGCGTCGCCGCGCCAGCGGTTTCCTTGACGTAGATTTCCACGTAGCGCGCCACGTCGTTGTCCAGGCTGGACAGGTACTCGCGCAAGCGAGAGTGGTCCACCGACTTCTGGCCGAAGTACCAGTTCATCGGATGAATCAGGAAACGCGAGTGCGGGGTGGTGGTGCGGTCGCTGGCGGCCAGGTACATGACGATGCCCATCGACTCGATGTTGCCGGCGTTCACCGCACGTACCGGTACCGGCAGGGACTTGATGAAGGTGTAGAGGGTGAAACCGAAGTTGGTGCTGCCACCGACTGTGGAGAGATTGAGCATCAGCGAGTCGGCGCCTTTCTCAATGGCCTCCAGGCAGTTATCGCGAAAGCGTTCCGTGGTTCCCTGATCGATCTGGCAATGAAAATGGACAATGTGTTCGGACATCTGAAACTCCTGTCGACTTCACCCTTTGCAAGTGCCTGCGGATCGGCTGTGCCGTACAGTTGGGAGTCCAGCGGTCTGCGGATGTTCCTCATCCATGGCTGGCTGCCGGTGAGCGCATCAAGCCGGTTGCTGCTGTTCGCATTTCTGGGCGGCTTGCGTCATGCGCTGCAGAAATAACGTAAGCCCGGCTTCTTCTTCGCTGAGGCCTTTACGTGCCCGGGGTTTGGGCAACTGGGTCAGGGCACCGAGCAGGAAACTCTCCACCACCGCAGGATGAATGTAGCACTTGCGACAGACGGTCGGCGTGTTGCCCAGTTGTCGGGCGACTTGCCTGACCATCTCGGCGACATGCTTTTTCGCCTCGCTTTCGGTTTCCCAGCGCAGCGTCCGCAACCCGGCCAGGGCGGCTGCGCTGCCGGCCCAGGTGCGGTAGTCCTTGGCGGTGAAGTCAGCGCCAGTGAGGGTCTTGAGGTAGGCGTTGATGTCCGAAGAACTGATGGCGTGGCGTTCGCCGTGTTCGTCCAGGTACTGGAACAGGTTCTGCCCGGGGATCTCCTGGCAGCGCTTGATGATCCGTGCCAGGCGCCGGTCCTTCACGGTGATCTGGTGCTCGATGCCGCTCTTGCCACGGAACTGGAAGGCGATGGCGCTGCCGTTGACCTCGACATGCTTGTTGCGCAGGGTCGTCAGGCCATAGGAGCGATTGTCCCGGGCGTATTGGCTGTTGCCGACGCGGATCAGGGTCGTGTCCAGCAGGGTGACGACCGTGGCCATGACTTTGTCGCGGCTGAACCCGGGCGTGGCGAGGATTTGCTCCAGGCGTTTGCGCAAGCGCGGCAGGGCCCGTCCGAATTCCAGCATCCGCGAATACTTGTCCGCATCACGGACCTCACGCCAGCGCGCATGGTAACGGTACTGCTTGCGTCCACGGGCATCGCGCCCGGTGGCCTGGAGATGGCCGCGCGGGTCGGTGCAGATCCAGACATCGGTATAGGCCGGTGGCACCGCCAGGGCATTGATGCGCTGGATCTCGGCTGCGTCAGTGATGCGCTGGCCTTGCGGGTCGAAATAACAGAACTTGCCACGCAATTTCTTGCGGGTGATGCCGGGGGCGGTATCGTCGACGTAATGCAGGTCGGCCGGCAATGCATCCGGCGGCAGGGTGTCGGGCATGAAGAAAGTCCTTGGCAGCGAATCCGGTGGCCATGTGATCGATTGACCGCAGCCCGTTGCGGTCGTGCCAAGATTCTGCGGTTACCCGCAATCCCTGGGAGCGAGCTTGCTCGCGATAGCGGTGAATCAGCTTGCATCAATGTTGGATGCGTCGTCATCGCGAGCAAGCTCGCACACAAGGTGGACTACGCCAACACCGCCACCGCCTTGATCTGCGCCCACAACACCAGCCCTGGTTGCAGCTTGAGCTGATCCCGGGAATAGCGGGTGATGCGCGCCAGCAGCGGGGTGCCGGCGGCTTCCAGGCGGACCAGCACATGGGCGGTGTTGTCGGCGGCCTGTTCGCTGACCACGGTGACCGGCAGGCGATTGAGGATGCTGGTCTGGGCATCGTTCGCCAGGCTGAGGCTGACGTCCCGGGCCTGGACCTTGAAGCGCAGCGGCTGGCCGAGGGCCAGGGACGTGTGGGCCACGCGTACGTTCAGTTGGCTATCGGGCAGATTCAGGGTCAGCAGTTGATAAGCCGGGTCATAACCGCTGACCTTGCCCTCGATCACCACGCCGGCGTCGTCCCCCAGGGCCAATGGCAGGTCGAGCCGGGCCAGGGTTTCGCCGATCGGCCCACTGGCCAGCGCGCGGCCGCCGTCGAGCAGCACGATGTGATCGGCCAGGCGTGCCACTTCGTCCTGGGAATGGCTGACATACAGCACCGGAATGTCCAGCTCATCGTGGAGCCGTTGCAGGTACGGCAGGATTTCGTTTTTGCGCCGGGTATCGAGGGCCGCCAGCGGCTCATCCATCAGCAGCAGTTGCGGGCTGGTGAGCAAGGCGCGGGCGATGCCCACCCGCTGGCGCTCGCCGCCGGACAGGTTGTGCGGCTGCCGATCGAGCAAGTGCCCGATGCCCAGCAGTTCGGTCGCCTGTTGCATGTCCACCCGCCGTTGTGCCGGCGCGATGCGCTTGAGGCCGAACGCCAGGTTGGCCTGCACCGACAGATGGGCGAACAGGCTCGCCTCCTGGAACACATACCCCACCGGCCGTTTATGGGGCGGCATGAACACCGCGTGCTCACTGTCTTGCCAGACTTGGCCGTTGACCTCGATAAAACCCCGGGCCGGTCGCTCCAACCCGGCAATGCAGCGCAGGCAGGTGGTTTTACCGGAACCGGAAGGCCCATACAGTGCGGTCACGCCACGGCCGGGCAGTTGCACATCCAGGTCCAGGGAAAAAGCCCCGTGGTCGAGCTGAAAACGCGCCTGAATCATCGATCAGCTCCAACCGGCACGGGTTCGGCGGCTGGAATACAGCGCCAGCAGCACCAGGAATGAAAACACCAGCATCGCTGCGGCCAGCCAGTGGGCCTGGGCGTATTCCAAGGCTTCGACATGGTCGTAGATCTGCACCGACACCACCCGGGTTTTCTCCGGAATGTTGCCGCCGATCATCAGCACCACGCCGAATTCGCCGACGGTGTGGGCAAAGCCGAGAATCGCCGCGGTGATGAAGCCGGGGCGGGCCAGGGGCAGGATGACGCTGAAAAACGTATCCCAAGGCCCGGCTCGCAGGGTAGCGGCGACTTCCAAGGGGCGACTGCCGATGGCGGCAAAGGCGTTCTGCAACGGCTGCACCACAAACGGCATGGAGTAGATCACCGAGCCGATCACCAGCCCGGTGAAGCTGAAGGTGAGGGTGCCCAGCCCGAGGGCCTGGGTGAATTGGCCGATCCAGCCGTGCGGCCCCAACGCCAGCAACAGGTAGAAGCCGATCACCGTGGGTGGCAACACCAATGGCAATGCCACCACCGCGCCCACCGGCCCGCGCAGCCACGAGCGGGTGCGCGACAGCCATAAAGCGATGGGCGTGCCGATGAGCAGCAGGATCACCGTGGTCAAGGACGCCAGTTTGAGGGTCAGCCAGATGGCGGCATAGTCGGCGCTGGTCAGGGGCATTTTAGCGTTGGTAACCGTAGGCTTGGACGATGGCGGCGGCTTTCGGGCCCTTGAGGTAATCCACCAAAGCCGCGGCAGCGGGGTTGTCCCGGCCCTTGCTGAGAATCACCGCGTCCTGTTTGATCGGGTCGTGCAGTTCGGCCGGGACGATCCACGCCGAGCCGCCCGTCACTCTGCCGTCCTTGTACACGTGGGACAAGGCGACGAAACCGAGTTCGGCGTTACCGGTGGAGACGAACTGATAGGCCTGGGTGATGTTCTGGCCTTCGACGAGCTTGCCTTTCACCTGCGCGGTCAAGCCGAGCTTGTCCAGCACCTGGGTCGCGGCGAGGCCGTAGGGTGCTGCTTTCGGGTTGGCAATGGACAGGTGCTGGAAGTCGTTGTGCTTGAGGACCTGCCCCGTGCCATCGACATAACCCTCTTTGGCTGACCACAGCGCCAGGGTGCCGACGGCGTAGGTGAAGCGCGAGCCCTTGACGGTGTCGCCCTCGCTCTCGAGTCTGGCCGGGGTGGTGTCGTCGGCGGCGAGGAAAACTTCGAATGGCGCGCCGTTCTTGATCTGCGTGTAGAACTGCCCGGTGGCGCCGTAAGCCGCCACCAATTTATGCCCGGTGTCTTTTTCGAAGTCGGCGGCGATGGCCTGGATCGGTGCGGTGAAATTGGCGGCGACCGCCACCTGCACCTCTGCGGCCTGGACGGCGCCAATAGTCAGGAACGGGATCAACAGCAACGGCGCGAAGCGGGTGAGGCGCATAGGTGAGGCTCCGAGGGCAGGTTCGCTATATACCGGAATATATAGCGAATGGCCGACAAACGGAACGTGGCATTTTGCCTGGGGAGCGAGGGAGCAAGCGATGACGGCTGTCAGGACCGCCCACGATTGTTGAATCGGGCCAATGCCTCTTCAGCCAACCGCCGGGTCAACTCGGCGCTCGACAGTTCGCGGCCCAGGGGAAACGCCTGGCCGGCCCACAGGTTGCTGAAGTCCGCTTCATCCTTGGCGCGCAGCGGCATCAACGCGCCGCCCGCCAGGGGAAAGGCCGGTGCGAGCGGGCTCATCGGGCCCACTTCGCGCATCACCCGGTTGACGATGCCTCGGGCCGGGCGCCCAGTGAACAGGTTGGTAACAGCGGTCTGGCTTTCCTTGGCCGTGCGCAACGCGCGGTGATGGGAAGCGCTGATCTTCGCCTCGGGGGTGAACAGATAGGCGCTGCCCAGTTGCACCGCCGAGGCGCCCAGGGCGAACGCCGCGACGATCCCCCGTGCATCGCCAATGCCGCCGGTGGCGATCACCGGCACCTTCACCGCATCCACCACCTGCGGCAGCAAGGCAAACAGCCCGACTTGGGTGTTGAGGTCGTCGCTGAGGAACATCCCGCGATGACCACCGGCTTCGTAACCCATGGCAATGATCGCATCGCAACCATGCTGTTCCAGCCAGATGGCCTCCTCGACGGTAGTGGCCGAGGAAAGGATTTTCGCGCCAGTGGCCTTCACCCGATCCAGCAAGGATTTTTCCGGCAGGCCGAAATGAAAACTGACCACTTTGGGACGCATCTCTTCCAACACCTGGCAGGCGGCATCATCGAAGGGTGTGCGGTTGGACACCGGGGTCGGCGCGTCGAAGTCGACGCCCAGTTCCTGGTAGTACGGCTTGAGCCGTTGCTTCCAGGCCGCGGCCCGCTGTTCGTCGAAGGCCGGGGGCTGGTGACAGAAAAAATTCACGTTGAACGGCTTGTCGGTTTGCTCGCCGATGGTCGTCAGCGCCTGGCGCAGTTGTTCGACATCGAGCATCGCCGCCGGCATCGAACCCAGCCCGCCGGCATTGCACGTCGCGACCACCATGGCCGGCCCGGTCACCCCGGCCAGCGGCCCCTGAATGATGGGCAGCTCGATACCGAGCAGGTCAAGAATGCGAGTGTCTGGCCACTGGCTCATGGGCGGGGTCTCCGACGGCAGAAGGAAACAGCGGTTTTAGCAGGTGTGGACCGGCGAGGGCCAGTCGAGTTTTTCAATCGAGCGCTGCAACTTGATCCCGACGGTGGGAGGGTTACCATGCGGGCTTCATACATCAAGGAGCCCGATCCATGGACGTGAAACTCAAGACCGTCGAACCCTTCACCGTGGCCGGCCTGCAGGTGCGCACCCGCAACACCGACGAGCAGCAGCCCGGCACCGCCCGAATCGGCCCGATGTGGCAGCAGTTCTTCAACGAAGGGCTGTTCGACACGATTCCGGCCCGGCAGTCGGAGTCGTTCGTCTACGGGGTGTATTCCAACTACGAGTCCGACGCCACCGGCCACTTCGATGTGACGGCCGGGGTGCAGGTGGATGCGACCAGCGCAGGCTATCCCGCCGTGGACATCGAGGGCGGCGACTACCTGGTGTTTTCGGCCAAGGGGCCGATGCCCGATTGCGTGATCCAGACCTGGGGCCTGATCTGGGCATACTTCGCGGATAACCCGCAGACATTGCGCCGTTTCACCACCGATTTCGAGGTCTACAGCGGCCCCGACTCGGTGGCGATCTACATCGGCATTCAATCCCCGGATGAGCGCTCCAGCGCCAGCAACTGACGCTTGCGTTCCACGCCCCAGCGATAGCCCGACAGGTTGCCGTCGCTGCGTACCACCCGATGGCAAGGGATCGCCACCGCCAGGCTGTTGGCGCCGCAGGCCTGGGCCACGGCGCGCACGGCCTTGGGCATGCCGATGCGCTGGGCGATCTCGGCATAGCTGGCGGTGCTGCCTGCGGGAATGTCCCGCAAGGCTTGCCAGACCCGCTCCTGGAAGGCAGTGCCGCGCAGGTCCAAGGGCAGGTCCAAGCCTAGGGCCGGTGCTTCGATGAAGCCAACCACCTGGGCGATCAACTGCTCGAACTCGCGGTCGGCGCCGATCAGGTTGGCCCGGCGGAACTTGTCTTGCAGGTCGCGCACCAACGCGTCCGGGTCGTCCCCCAGCAGGATCGCGCACACGCCACGCGCGCTTTGCGCCACCAGGATTGCCCCGAGGGAGCATTGGCCGACGGCGAAACGGATGTCGGTGTTCTGCCCGGCGGCGCGGTAGTCGGCGGGTTTCATGCCCAACACCTTGTCGGCAGCCTCATAAAAGCGGCTGTTGGAGTTGAAACCGGCGTCGTACAGCGCCTCGGTGATGCTGCCGCCATCGGCCAGGCGTTCGCGAACCTTGCGTGAGCGGTGGGCGGCGGCATAACCCTTGGGGGTCAGGCCGGTGACAGCCTTGAAGACCCGATGAAAATGGAACGGGCTCAAGCCCGCGCTTTCTGCCAGCTCATTCAGGCCAGGCAGTTGCTCGGCCGCCTCGATTTGCCGGCAAGCGGCGGCAACCCGTGCCGCTTGTTGGGCGGCGATCTGGGTCTGGTCCCGGGCTACGCGCTTGCTGGGCCGATAACCGGCGGCCTGGGCCTGTTCCGGCGTGTCGAAGAACTCGACGTTGCGCGGGTTGGGCAGGCGCGACAGGCTGCTGGGGTGGCAATAGATGCCAGTGGTTTTTACGCCATAGACGAAGGTGCCGTCGGCGCGTGGATCCCGGGCGAGCACGGCGGCCCAGCGCGGATCCAGTTCAGGGGCGAGATGATTCGAAGTGCTGTTCATGGTCGTTATGTCCATTGGCCCGTTTTGGCTACAGTAGCGAGCCTGGGGAGCGGCGACACTCCGGGTCTTGCGGTTGAATTCTGCACCTTCATCCGGCGGTGCGAAACGTCAGGTTGATGCGCTGGGCGCCCAGGCGCGGATGCTCTCCCGCCTTGAGCGGCAGCACGCCGTGGTAACGCAACCGGTCCACGCCGCCCCAGACCACGATGTCACCATGGAACAGTGGCACACGCAGGCTTTTGTCGCTGCGCTCGAACCCGCCGAACTGAAACATTGCCGGCAGGCCCAGGGACATCGAGACGATAGGGGCGCTGAGTTGGCGTTCGTTTTTATCTTGATGCAACGACATCCGTGCGCCGGGCACGTAGCGGTTGATCAGGCAGGAGTCCGGCTCGAAATGCTCGAACCGTGCCTGCCGGGCGGCGGCCTGGGCCAGTTCGCGAAACACCGCCGGCATGGCGGGCCAGGGGTGGCCGGTCTGAGGATCAACGGCGCTATAGCGATAGCCGCTGCGGTCGGTGGTCCAGCCCAGCGTGCCACAACTGCTCAAGGCCACCGACATGGTAAAGCCGCCAGGTGTGACCATCTGCCGGAACGGCGCGGCCTGCAACACGGTTTCCAGGGCCGGCAGCAAACGGTCGAGCCAGGGCAGGGCAAAGCCACGCAACACGAACGATTGCGGGCCAATCTGTTCGACCTGGCCGGGCGTTGTCGGCGTCTCGTCGGCGAACAGGTCCAGGGTGATCGGGTTGTCGTCATTGCGCATCATGAAAAATGATTCCCAAGGTGTGCCGCCTACCGTCGTGCACGCGGCTGACGCCATGGCGCATGTTCACTCGATAATAACCGCGAACGCCTTTGACGGGCCGCTGATGCACCGCGAACACCACTGCGTCACCCTGTTTCAGATCGATGACCTGCGGCCGCGACTGCATGCGCGGACGTTGTTCGGTCAGCACGAACTCGCCCCCGGTAAAGTCCTGGCCCGGTGCCGACAGCAGGATCGCGACCTGCAGCGGGAACACCTGCTCGCCGTACAGATCCTGGTGCAGGCAGTTGTAGTCCTGGGGGCCGTATTGCAGCAACAATGGCGTCGGGCGTTGCTGCCCGGCGGCATGGCAGCGCTGGATGAAATCGGCATGCCGGTCGGGATAGCGCACCTCTAGGCCCATGCACGCGTTCCAGCGGTTGGCCAGCGGTACCAGCAGCGGATACAACGACTGACGCAGTTGCTGGACGAGGTCAGGCAGCGGGTAACGAAAATACTGATACTCGCCGCGCCCGAATCCATGGCGGGCCATGATCACCCGCGAACGAAAAAGCCCGCTCTCTGCGTACAGACCACTGAGCATTCGACATTGCGTGGCGGGCAGCAGGTTGTGGATGAGCGCGCTGCCGTCCTGCTCGAGACTGTGTTCCAGGGCCGACCAATCCAGTTGATTTATTCGTTGGGTCAGTGAGGGCAGATGCGGGGGAGTGGGCATGATGACAATCCTTGGTGCAAAGGATTGGTCAGTCTGGAGGGTGTTTCGTTGGTCAGCACTCCGGTTCTTGCGATGCATCAATGTCCTGAGTCACTCCCGTCAGCAGGCACGACAAATCCCCTGTGGCGAGGGAGCTTGCTCCCGCTCGACTGCGCAGCAGTCGTAAAACCTGCCAGCGCGGTCTGCCTGCAAGAATGCACCAGGCAATTGGGGCGGCTTCGCCGCCCAGCGGGAGCAAGCTCCCTCGCCACAAAAGCATCGTGCCCGCCCTGGTGCCACAAACATTTATCAGGGTGAGTCTTTACAGCGCCTTGCTGACACTGACGTCGCTGATCACATCGTCGGTTTCGCCATGCAGCTTTTGCAACGCGGCTCGGGCTTCTTCCTCGGTGCCGGTTTCCAGTTGCGCGAATTCGAAGCGGCGTTCGTCGTTGAGCTTGTACTTGATGACGTATTTGGTCGTCTGGGCCACGGTTTTGCCTGTCTTGAAAGTGGGCGAGGCTCAGCTCAGCTTCGAGCTGGAACGCCGGATGATTTTGATCTTGTGGGTCAGGGTCGGCTTGCGCGTGACGCTGATTGCACGGCGGTTGACGGTGTCGATGGTGATGTTCCAGAAACCGGTGCTAGGGGCAGTGATCCGGGCCGGAAAGGTGTCGAACGCGCCGCCGTGATACGTGTGCCGGCCGCCGTTCTTGAAGCTACGGAAGTTGGCGTCGTTCATCAAACGAATGTTGCACATTTGGGAGCATTCGATGACGACGATGTCGTCTTCGTTCAGGTGCTCGCGCTGGTGGATGAATTTCATGGGCGCCTCCAGAAGGGCTTTTTCTACAAAATCAAAACGATAGCAAGGGGCAATGATGCGCAGTTTATCAGCCCCGAGTGTTAATATCCGGCCCGCGCTCCAGGCTTTGTTCATTTATTGCAGGTTGCGGGAAAAATAAAGCGGTGCGGCGCCGGAGAAAAACGGGGTCTGCACTGTCGGAGGATCTTTATCGGAGGAATCATATGAAGCGCAGCGTGTGGGTATTGGCATTGGCCATGAGTGGATGTGCATCGGTATCGGACATCAACCAGACGCCCCCCACCATGAGCGTCATCTCCGGAAAGAAACCTCACGAATATGCCAAGTGTGTTTCCGACAAACTGGCCAAAAGCCGTGGTCCGCTGCAAGTGGAGCCACACAAGAATGGTGTTCGACTGATCGTCCCGGGCAAGCTGTCGACCCTGCCGGCGGCGGTGTTCGACATTGACGAGCGCTCCAGCGGCAGCAGCATCAAGCTGCACGAAAGCATGTCCAATGTACCGGTGCGTCCGGGCGACGTGCAGGATGCGGCCAACGCCTGCATTTCCGGCTGATCACATTCCGCGCCTGACGAGCGGGCCGGGCATCGGATAAACTACTGCCCTCGACAAAAGATGCCGCCACGGTTCAGTTGGCGGCATTGTCATTTATGGAGCCAGTCGATGAAACGCGAGCAGGTGCGCGAGCGCCATGCAGAAGGTCTTATCTGTGCCACCCACGTGATTCAGAACCCGGCGAGCCCGGGCGAATGGATCGTGTTCTTCAAGAAAAGCGCCGGGCGCAGTTTTTTCCTGGTGGATGACCAGGACGAAGTCGAGTCCTTCAGCCGTCTTGATGAACTGATCGAAACCTTGCGCGGGCTGGGCATCAAGTTTGCCGAGATCCACATTTGATTACTTGCAGACCACCACGACACTGCGGCTGGTGAAGTTACCGACGTCGACGCCCAGGGTCTTCTCGCTTTCCTTGGCCTGGGGTGTGCCGTCGGTGCCGACAATGCGGTAGCCGGTGCCGGCACAGGACGCGTCAGCCTTTTCGTAGCACGTCGCCCAGGAGTTGGCCTCGCCCGAGCAGTCGATGGCCAAGCCTTGCTCGCCGTTATCGAGATAGGTTTTTTCGGCCGAGGCACAGCCCGCCAGGGCCAGGACTGTAAACAGTGCCAGAAGTGTCTTCATGGGATCGTCATCGAGAAGGGAAGGGCAACGGCGAGATTATAGCGAATGGCCATTGCGGTACAGCTAAAGTACAGCTGAACCAGCCTCGTTCAATGCCCGGGTGGCATCTACTAGAGGCTCGTCTGGTTATTTCTTGCGGCGGGGGCTGCGTGCGGGAGCGGTGTCGCGTTCTTTCGCCGCTGGGGCAGCGCGCTCATCCTGGAATACCGCGGCCACTTCCACCGCCATGGCCTTGCTGGGCAAGGGACCGGCGACCTGCTCGCCGTGGTAGTTGATAATCCACCACTGGCCGTCCTTGCCCTGGCTGACCGAATAGCCGTTTGCGTTTCTTGTTACCGACATCTAGCTGCCTCATTGGCGTGATCAAGGGCGCCATGATACGTCAAATGCTCGCAAACAGCGCCTACTGGCGTACAGTGGGTCCGCTGCAGCCATCGAAACGAAAGGCGATTGAACTATCCGCCGTTTTTTATTTCTCTATGATGGCACCGGTTGGCCAGTGCGGGCATTGTAAGGTGCCCGTCGCCTGATTAGACTGCGCCGAAACTCGTACACACCGCCTTTTCAAGGACTTATATGATCAAGAAATGCTTGTTCCCAGCAGCCGGTTACGGTACTCGCTTCCTGCCAGCGACTAAAGCCATGCCCAAAGAAATGCTGCCGGTGGTGAACAAGCCACTGATCCAGTACGGCGTCGAAGAAGCCCTCGATGCGGGCCTGACGGAAATTTCCATCGTCACCGGCCGCGGCAAACGCGCCCTGGAAGACCATTTCGACATCAGCTACGAGCTGGAAAACCAGATCAAGGGCACCGACAAGGAAAAATACCTGGTCGGTATCCGCAAACTGCTGGATGAGTGCTCGTTCTCCTACACCCGCCAGACTGAAATGAAAGGCCTGGGTCACGCGATCCTGACCGGCCGCCCACTGATCGGTGACGAACCGTTTGCCGTGGTCCTGGCGGACGACCTGTGCGTCAACCTCGAAGGCGACGGCGTACTGACGCAGATGGTCAAGCTGTACAAGCAGTTCCGCTGCTCCATCGTGGCGATCCAGGAAGTCGATCCGCAGGAAACCAACAAGTACGGCGTGATTGCCGGCGAAATGATCCGTGACGACATCTACCGCGTTCACAGCATGGTTGAAAAACCAAAACCTGAAGACGCACCGTCGAACCTGGCGATCATCGGTCGCTACATCCTGACCCCGGACATCTTCGACCTGATCGAACAGACCGAACCAGGCAAGGGCGGCGAAATCCAGATCACCGACGCCCTGATGAAACAGGCCCAGAACGGCTGCGTCATGGCCTACAAGTTCAAAGGCAAGCGTTTCGACTGCGGTGGCGCCGAAGGCTACATCGACGCGACCAACTTCTGCTTCGAGAACTTCTACAAGACCGGCAAGGCTTACTGATAGCCTGCGCCGCGCCTTGAAAAACGCCCCGACGGGGCGTTTTTTTTGTCTCCAAATCACAGGCGCTGAAGATCCCGTGGCGAGGGAGCTTGCTCCCGCTGGGCGCGAAGCGCCCCCTCTGGCCTCAAAGGTTGCCGACTATTTGCGGCTGCTTCGCAGCCGAGCGGGAGCAAGCTCCCTCGCCACAAAGGCAAGCTGCGAAAGATGCCGTTTGGCTTTTCAGGTTCCGCCCCCATAACCATCGCAACGCTGCCTCAGGCGAAAACAGCAGGTATGCTGATGACCTGCCGAAGGAGATAGAAATGGCCTACGATTTTGACTTGTATGTGATTGGCGCCGGTTCCGGCGGTGTGCGGGCTGCACGGTTTGCCGCCGGTTTCGGCGCCAAGGTGGCTGTGGCGGAAAGCCGCTATCTGGGCGGGACCTGCGTGAACGTGGGCTGTGTGCCGAAAAAACTGCTGGTCTACGGCGCGCACTACGCCGAGGACTTCGAACAGGCGTCGGCCTACGGCTGGATGGCGGGCGAGGCGAGTTTCGACTGGGCCACGCTGATCGCCAACAAGGACCGGGAAATCAATCGCCTCAACGGGATTTATCGCAACCTGCTGGTTAACAGCGGCGTCGTGCTGCACGAAGGCCACGCCAGGATCACCGGGCCCCATGAGGTCGAGATCAACGGCCAGCGCTATACCGCCAAACACATCCTGATCGCCACGGGCGGTTGGCCGGTGATCCCGGACATTCCGGGACGCGAGCACGCCATCAGCTCGAACGAGGCGTTCTTTCTCAAAGACCTGCCCAAGCGCGTCATCGTGGTGGGCGGTGGCTACATTGCGGTGGAGTTCGCCGGGATCTTCCACGGCATGGGGGCGCAGACGTCCTTGCTCTATCGCGGTGAGCTGTTCCTGCGCGGCTTTGACGGTGCGGTGCGCAAGCACCTGGCAGAAGAACTGACCCGCCGTGGCCTGGATCTGCAATTCGACGCTGACATCAAATGCATCGAAAAACTGGACGATGGCAGCCTGAGGGTCGAGCTCAAGAATGGCCAAACGCTGCTCACCGATTGCGTGTTCTACGCCACCGGTCGGCGGCCGATGCTCGATAATCTTGGCTTGGAGAACACCGCGGTCACGGTGGACGAGAAAGGGTTTGTCCAGGTCAACGAAAAATACGAGACCACCGAGCCGTCGATCCTGGCCATTGGCGATGTGATCGGTCGTGTCCAGCTCACACCCGTGGCCCTGGCCGAGGGCATGGCGGTTGCGCGACGTCTGTTCAAGCCCGAGCAATATCGCCTGGTGGATTACCGGATGATCCCCACCGCCGTGTTCAGCCTGCCGAATATCGGCACGGTTGGCCTGACGGAAGAGCAGGCCCGGGAAGAAGGCCATGAGGTGCAGATTTTCGAAAGCCGCTTCCGGCCGATGAAACTGAGCTTGACCGAATGCCAGGAGCGCACGCTGATGAAACTGGTGGTGGATGCCCGGACTGACAAGGTGCTGGGTTGCCACATGGTCGGGCCGGATGCCGGGGAAATCGTCCAAGGGCTGGCCATTGCCCTCAAGGCCGGCGCCACCAAGCGTGACTTCGACGAAACCATCGGCGTGCATCCGACGGCTGCCGAAGAGTTCGTGACAATGCGTACGCCCGTCGCTTCCTGATCACCGGACGAACATATGGCGGGCGAGCCGGCTCGCCATATTAAGTTTTCTTCTATCTATTTAGCTGCTGATAGCCAAAACCAATCATTCACATCAGGTTTGCCAATGAGCCAGCCTGGGGATGAGTGGTTAAGATCCTCTCCATCAACTTTCAACCCTGATGGAGAAACATCGATGCCTATCATCAACAGCCAAGTTAAACCGTTCAACGCTACCGCTTTCAAAAACGGCGAATTCGTTCCGGTATCGGACGCCGATCTGAAAGGCAAGTGGTCTGTCGTGTTCTTCTACCCAGCCGACTTCACCTTCGTTTGCCCAACCGAGCTGGAAGACCTGGCCGACAACTACGCCGAATTCAAGAAGCTGGGCGTCGAGATCTACAGCGTTTCCACCGACACTCACTTCGCCCACGCCGCCTGGCACAACACTTCGCCAGCCATTGGCAAGATCCAGTACACCATGATCGGCGACCCGACCCACGTCATCTCCCGCAACTTCGACGTGCTGATCGAAGAGGTCGGCCTGGCTGACCGCGGTACTTTCGTGATCAACCCAGAAGGCCAGATCAAGATCGTCGAGATCAACGACGGTGGTGTCGGCCGTGACGCTTCCGAGCTGCTGCGCAAGGTCAAGGCCGCCCAGTACGTTGCCGCTCACCCGGGCGAAGTCTGCCCAGCCAAGTGGAAAGAAGGCGAGGCCACCCTGGCGCCGTCCCTGGACCTGGTCGGCAAGATCTAAGACCGTGCATCCCTTGAGGGCGGTCATCCGCACCTAAGCAAGCTGCACCGCCCACAAAAAAACGCCCGGGCGAGATTCGCTCGGGCGTTGTTTTTTCTGAAATTCAAAAAATGGAAATCGCCCGTATGTTGGACGCCAATCTTAAAGCTCAGTTGAAGTCATACCTGGAACGGGTCACCCAGCCGATCGAGATCGTCGCTTCCCTCGACGACGGTGCGAAATCCCAGGAAATGCTTGCGTTACTCAAAGACGTCGCCAGTCTTTGCGACCAGATTACTTTGCTCGACAACGGCACCGATGCGCGCAAGCCTTCGTTTTCGTTGAATCGCCCGGGTGCCGATATCAGCCTGCGTTTTGCCGGCATCCCCATGGGCCACGAATTCACTTCGCTGGTGCTGGCCTTGCTGCAAGTCGGCGGTCACCCATCGAAGGCCAGTGTCGAGGTTATCGAACAGATCCGCTCCCTCAAGGGCGAGTTCAACTTCGAGACCTATTTCTCGCTGTCGTGCCAGAACTGCCCGGACGTGGTCCAGGCACTGAACCTGATGGCGGTGCTGAACCCGAACATTCGCCACGTCGCCATCGACGGCGCGCTGTTCCAGGCCGAGGTCGATGAACGGCAGATCATGGCCGTGCCCAGCATCTACCTGAACGGCGTGAACTTTGGCCAGGGCCGCATGGGCCTGGAAGAGATTCTTGCCAAGATCGACACCAGCGCTATCGAGCGCCAGGCCGAGAAGATCAGCGCCAAGGATGCGTTCGATGTGCTGGTGGTGGGCGGTGGCCCGGCCGGTGCTTCGGCGGCGATCTATGCGGCCCGTAAAGGCATCCGCACCGGTGTGGCGGCCGAGCGTTTCGGCGGGCAGGTGCTCGACACCATGGCCATCGAGAACTTCATCTCGGTCCAGGAAACCGAAGGGCCGAAACTGGCCGTTGCCCTGGAAGAACACGTCAAGCAGTACGACGTGGACATCATGAACCTGCAACGTGCCGACGCCTTGGTGCCAGGCAAGGACGGTGGGTTGCATGAAATCAAGTTCGCCAGCGGTGCGAGCCTCAAGGCCAAGACCGTGATCCTGGCGACTGGTGCCCGCTGGCGTGAAATGAACGTGCCGGGCGAGCAGCAATATCGCAACAAGGGCGTGGCGTACTGCCCGCACTGCGACGGTCCGCTGTTCAAAGGCAAGCGCGTGGCGGTGATCGGCGGTGGTAACTCCGGTGTCGAGGCGGCCATCGACCTGGCCGGTATCGTCGCCCACGTCACCTTGCTGGAGTTCGATGTGCAATTGCGTGCCGACGCGGTATTGCAGCGCAAGCTGCACAGCCTGCCGAACGTGACGGTGATTACCAATGCCCAGACTACCGAAGTGACTGGAGACGGTCAGAAGGTCAATGGCTTGCGCTACAAGGACCGTCCGAGCGGTGACGTGCGGGATGTGGAGTTGGAGGGGATCTTCGTGCAGATCGGCTTGTTGCCCAACACCGATTGGCTCAAAGGCACCGTCGAGCTGTCGCCACGGGGTGAGATTATCGTCGATGCCCGGGGTGAAACCTCGATCCCTGGCGTGTTCGCCGCCGGTGACGTGACCACCGTGCCGTACAAGCAGATCGTGATTGCCGTAGGCGAGGGCGCCAAGGCTTCGCTGAGTGCCTTCGACCACCTGATCCGCACCTCCGCGCCGGCATAAGCAGCCGAAAGCGGCAAGACAAAACCCCATGGGCCTGGCTCATGGGGTTTTTTATCGGCCCTTATTTTGCGGGAGCGGTGGTGAGATTTAGAGCGGTGCAGGCTGGATGATTTCCACCCAGTAGCCATCCGGGTCCTTGATGAACGCCAGGCTTTTCATGCGGCCGTCGTTCAGGCGTTTCTGGAAATCGCAGCCCAGTGCTTCGAAGCGCTCGCAGGCGGCGGCGACGTCGGGTACCGAGATGCAGATGTGGCCGAAGCCGCGTGGCTCGGTGTTGCCGTTATGGTAGGCGAAAGCCGGGTCGCTTTCGGTGCCATGGTTGTGGGTCAGTTCCAGGATGCCAGGGATCGACTTCATCCATTCGGTCCGCGCCGCTGCGTCCGCCGGGATCTGGTTCTTGTCCACCAGCGCCAGGAAATACAGGCTGAATTCGGCTTCCGGGAAGTCGCGTTTTTCCACCAGCGAGAAACCCAGCACGCGGGTGTAGAAATCCAGGGACTTGGTGATGTCCTTGACGCGCAACATGGTGTGGTTGAAGACGAACTTGGCCGTGGCAGCGTCGGGTTGGGCGGTGACGCCAGGGAAAGTGTTGAGTTCGTGCAGGCTCATGGGCCCTCCGGATATAAGTGGGGCAAACGGCGTCGCACGCTTGGTTGCGACGGTTCCTGGGCTTGCGTCAGACGGCTTCCTTGCAGGTGTGAGCATGATACGCAAGGGATGCGGTGTCGCCAAACCGTGTGTGGCTATTGCCTGCTTCTGTCTCGGGCTTCAGACTTTACGATTCGCCCTTGAGTGCCAACGCAATGATTCGACCGTTCCTTTCGCTGTTTGTCCTGCTGTTTGCCTGCATTGCGAGTGTCGGCGGCGTCCAGGCGGACGAACCGCAGATCGCCTGGCCCCAAGGCTGGGTTGTCGAGCCTCTGCCCGCCGACGCCGCGGCACCGGGCCCCTTGCGACAACGTGCAACCAAGAGCGATTCGGCAGGCAATGCCGTGATGGTCATGGAATTGACCACGACTACCATCGAACCCGATCACCAGGTCAACTTGCAAGGCGTGTTGCTGGAAATGCGCAAATCGATCCAGAAGGATTTTTTCCAGGGCGGTTACCAAAGTGTGTGCAATAAAATCCATGCTTCCATGTTGGGCGGCGTAACTGCGTTGGAAACCACTTGTACGATCACGCAAAACGGACGACATGTATTGTCTCAGGCACTCGTCGCGGCACTAAATGAGGGCAAGGCTTATGTGCTGTCCTATGCAGGGCAGGCGCAGGTGTTTGTTGAAAGCCAGGATGAAATACAGTCGGTGCGAAACAGTTTGAAACTATAACGCCGTCAGCGTAGTACGCTCGGAATTTAATCCAAAAGTTTAGCCCATAAAAAAGCCCTGAGTGTATTCAGGGCTTTTTTGCATCATGGACGCTGTCGACCGCGCCCGTGTCAACCACGCAACCAAGAGTCGACGGTAGCTGCACCGTACTGTTCTTTCCAGGCTTTCAGGCCGCGGTGATTGCCGCCCTTGGTCTCGATCAACTCACCGGTGTGCGGGTTCTGGTAAACCTTTACCACTCGCGCACGGCGGGTCTTGATGGGTTTGGTCGATTGCAGGCTTGCCTTGGACGGGTTCGGGTCGAGGATCGCGACGATGTCGCGCAGGCTCTTGCCGTAGGTTTTCATCAGTCCCTGGAGCTTTTCCTCGAATTCGATTTCCTTCTTGAGGCCGGCATCGTTCTTCAGCGATTCCAACTGCTTGAGCTGTTCTTGAAGGGCCTTTTCGGCTGCACGAAATTCAGCGAGTCTGGACAAAATCGTTACTCCAATCAAAATATTTGGCTGATACCAACCGCAAACAAAGCTATAAGCCGAGCGCCTTGGTGTTAATGACTCTCCTGCTATCTGGCACAGGTAGAAAAATTGTAGTAGTTAATCCGTAAAGTGTAAATCGTAACTTTTTCGTTATGTAACAACAGCAAAAGCTTTTATCAGTTGGGCATCGTCGTCAATAGATCGGCGGCGGTTAACTGCCATTAAGGCCGGTCAAGGTCTCAATGAACGCCTGTCCGCTAATCGGTCGACCAAATAGATAACCCTGTAGAAAGTTCACCCCATGGGCGCTCAGGTAGTCGCTTTGCTCGACGGTTTCGACGCCCTCGGCCACCATGTCCAGGCCCAGCTTGCCCGACAGTTCGATGATGCTGTCGAGCAGGTGCCGTGACAGAGTATCGGCACCGATCATCGCGACAAAACTCTGGTCGATCTTCAAGAAGTCCACATTGAATTGACGCAAGTACGCCAAGCTGGAATGACCCGTACCGAAATCGTCGAGGGCGATCTTGACGCCCAGCTCCCGCAGTTGGTCGAACAGTTGCCGGGTAACGGGCGTAGGTTCGATCAACTCGCGCTCGGTCAACTCCAGCACCAGGGCAATCGTACCCGGCGCGAAGGCGGCGAGAAATTCGCGACAATCGTCCACCAGCGCCAGATCCTGGCAGTGGCGGGCGGTGATGTTGATGCCAACATGAAACGGCGCTTCCAGTTGAGGCGCCAGCGGTTCCAGCAGGTGCATGGTCTGCTGCATCAGCGCCCGGGTCATCGGTACGATCAGGCCGCTGTGTTCGGCGAATGGAATGAACAGGTCCGGGCGAACCAGGCCTTCCTTGGGGTGGTTCCAGCGCATCAGCACTTCGACGCCGGCCCAGCGTTTGCTGTCGCTGTGTACGACCGGTTGCAGATAGGGCACGAACTCGCCGGCTTCCAGGGCCCGTTGCAGTTCACGACTGGGCGAGGAGGCGCGTTTTTGCAGCCAGTGTCCGAGGGTCCCGGCCACGACGCCGAAGAAGATCAGCAAGCTGAACAGCGGCGGATATTCCCTGGCCATGTAGCGCCAGGTTTCACCCTCGTCGAAGCCGGCTTCTACATTGAAGGCGTAGCGCGATGACCCCAGCTCATGCTGGGCGACCGGCAGCCCGGGCATGGGCGCTGGCCGGACCTTGCCGTCCGCCGCCAGCCAGTTCGGCCCGACTTGCAGCCGTAGCCGGGTCTGGCGGCCGATCAAGCGCAAGACGTTCGTCAGGTGGTACCCGTCAAGCGTGGCCAAGGCGCCTTGATGGCCCTCGTTGAGCCGGTAAATCAGCAGCGCGGTGTTCGGCGTGACCGGGTTGCCGTCCATGAGCCACAAGCTGCCTTGATGGTAGTCGCTCGGGTTGACGCGTTCCTCGAAGGCACCGAACAGCGAGCTGCAATACAGGTTGTTGTCCCAGATAAGGTTGGTCGAACGGACAAAGGGCCGGCGCGTCACTTGTTCGCGTAATGCCAGCTTCACCGCTTCGCAGGGCTGGCCGGCCAGGGGTAATAGTTCATGGGCCGCCAAGGCCGTGTTGTCGAGCATCAGTTCGATCTGCCTGACCAGTTCCTCGGCAGTCTGCCGGGTGTGTTGCGCCAGCGTCCGTTCGGCCTGCATGTACAAAATGGCCAGCCCTGACAGCATCGGTACCAGGCCGCAAAGCAGGGTGACGAGATAGCGACGGGGTCGGGTGTGCGAGCGTGTGGCGGTCAAGGGCATCGGCACAACCTGAGAAGAAAAGGGATGAGGGGGAGTCGTCGGATGCCGTCCATGATAGATGGCTTGCCGAGCGCTTGCTGACCGCAGCGTGAGTGTGGGAGCGGGCTCATGACCGTCGGGCCAGCTCGATGAACGCCAGGGTGGCGGGCGAGGCCTGGCGGCTGTCCAATACCGCCAGGCCGATCTGGCGCGGTACTCGTGGGGACAAGGGCCGGGCAACGTAACCGGGATTTTCATCGTCCGGCAACGACCCCTCGGACACCACGCTCACCGCCTCACCGCGCCTGACGATATCCAGGGTGCTGAGCAGTTGCGAACAACGAAAACGCACATTCGGGGTCAGCCGGGCGGCATTGAACAGGCGCGAAACCAGTTCCGACGATCCGGCCTCGGTGTGCACGAAGGGGTCGTTGCACAGGTCCTTGAGGCTCAGGCTGGCCTGGGCGGTGAGGGGATGGTTAGTGGGCAGCAGGGCGACCATCTGATCTTCCATCAGCATGAACGTATCGAAACGCTCCTCGGGCAGCACCACGAAGCCGACGTCGATCCGCCGTTCGTCCAGCCATTGGAGGACCTGCCTGTCGGGCCCTTCATCGATGTGCACTTCGATGCCCGGGTGCAAGTCTCGATAGCGCCGCAGGATACCGGGCAATAGTTTCATCGATGACGTCGGCCCGAACGAGCCGATGCGCAAGGTGCCTCGGCGCATGCCTCGGGCATCGGCGGCTTCCTGGCGCAAGGTGTTGGCCAGCCCGAGCATGGCCCGGGCCCGCAGCAGCAATTGCTGACCAATGTCGCTGAGTTCCACCTGGGATTGATGACGCCTGAGCAATTCCACGCCCAATTCTTGTTCCAGGGACTTGATGGCGTGGGACACCGCTGACTGGCCGATGCCCAGACGCGTTGCCGCCGCCGTGAACCCCCGCAGCTCGGCGACCAGGGAGAAGATTTCGAGTTGGGTGAGGGTCATGAGGGTTTGCTCATTTTACGATGATTAAGCATGAGGCAAACAATGCGACATCTCAACCGTGCACGGAACCGCGGTCCAGGCTTTCTGTGGCGAGGGAGCTTGCTCCCGCCGGGCTGCGAAGCAGCCCTCCGGGCCAAATCAGCAGGGGCCCGCTGCGCGGTCCAGCGGGAGCAAGCTCCCTCGCCACGGATGTCCGATTGATCTCAATGTGGTGAAACCATGAAAACCCTCGAACAAACCCTCCCAACCCCGTCAGACCTGCCGGTCTACCTGAAGCTCGCCATGGTGACCATGATCTGGGGCGGGACCTTCGTCGCCGGCCGGATCCTTTCCGATGCCTTGGCGCCGATGTTTGCCGCCAGCCTGCGTTTCCTGTTGGCGAGTATCGCGCTGCTGGCATTTCTCGCCCTGGCCGGGATCCCGCTGGCCAGGCCCAGTGTGAAGCAGGGGCTGCACTTGGCCGCGCTGGGGTTCTTCGGCATCTTTTTCTACAACCTGTGCTTCTTCTATGGCTTGCAGTACATCAACGCGTCGCGGGCTTCGCTGATCGTGGCCTTGAACCCAGCGGTGATCGGGCTGGCGTCCTGGTGGTTGTTCAAGGAACGGTTGAGCCGCTTGAAAGTGGCGGGCATCGTGCTCTGCATCGGTGGGGCGGGGCTGGTAATCGTCAGTCGTGATCCGTCCTTGTTGCAAGGCGCCGCGCAGGGTTGGATCGGCGACCTGCTGATTTTTGGCTGCGTGCTGGGCTGGGGCATCTATTCGCTGTTTTCCAGGCGCTTGAATGACAGCCTCGGCCCCTTGCAGACCGTGACCTGGTCGATTCTGCTGGGCACGCTGATGTTGTGGCTGGCCTGCGCGGCGGCGGGCGAGATTCGTGTCGAAGCCCTGCGCGCGCTGGACGTGGAGCAATGGCTGAGCCTGTTGTACCTCGGCGTGCTGGGCTCGGCCCTGGCCTATATCGCCTGGTATGACGGCATTCGCCGGATCGGTGCGACCCGTTCCGGGGTGTTCATCGCGCTCAATCCGTTGACGGCGGTGCTGTTGGGGGCGCTGCTGCTGGACGAACGGCTCACGGCTTTGATGTGTGTCGGCGGGGGTGTGATTCTGGTGGGCATTTTCCTGTGCAACAAACCCCTTGCGCGGTCAAAGGAAAAGGCGATTTGATACAGAAGGCGGACAAACCAGGTTACGCTGTGTAGAATCGAGTTACGCATATAAGAATAACGTCTTCTGGCAGCAGAAGCCTCGCCCGCAAGAGCCTTGGGTCGACAATGAAGATACTTGGGTTTCAACTGATCTATGGCGATTTCCTCGCCCGCAGCGTTCGTGGCATTTCCTGCGCGCCGCCCCGTGTCCTCAGCATCGCCAGCAACTAACGTTTTTTGTTAATTGACCCGACTGATGAGGCGCCGACATGGCAGATCTATACGAAAACCCCATGGGCCTGATGGGCTTCGAATTCATCGAATTCGCATCCCCGACGCCCAATACCCTGGAGCCGATCTTCGAGATCATGGGCTTCACCAAAGTGGCCACCCACCGCTCCAAGGACGTGCACCTGTATCGCCAGGGCGCGATCAACCTGATCCTCAACAACGAACCCCACAGCGTGGCGTCATACTTTGCCGCCGAGCATGGTCCGTCGGTGTGCGGCATGGCGTTCCGGGTCAAGGATTCGCAAAAGGCCTACAAACGTGCCCTGGAGCTCGGCGCCCAGCCGATCCACATCGAGACCGGCCCGATGGAGCTGAACCTGCCGGCGATCAAAGGCATCGGCGGTGCGCCGCTGTACCTGATCGACCGTTTTGGCGAAGGCAGCTCGATCTATGACATCGACTTTGTGTTCATCGAGGGCGTTGACCGCAACCCGGTGGGCGCGGGCCTGAAAATCATCGACCACCTGACCCACAACGTCTATCGCGGGCGCATGGCCTATTGGGCCGGTTTCTACGAGAAGCTGTTCAACTTCCGCGAGATCCGTTACTTCGACATCAAGGGCGAATACACCGGCCTGACCTCCAAGGCCATGACCGCCCCGGATGGCATGATCCGTATCCCGTTGAACGAAGAGTCGTCCAAAGGCGCCGGACAGATCGAAGAGTTCCTGATGCAGTTCAATGGCGAAGGCATCCAGCACGTGGCGTTCCTCACCGATGACCTGGTCAAGACTTGGGATCACCTGAAAAGCATTGGCATGCGCTTCATGACCGCGCCGCCGGACACTTACTACGAAATGCTCGAAGGCCGCCTGCCGAACCACGGCGAACCGGTGGATGAACTGCAATCGCGAGGCATTCTGCTGGACGGTGCTTCCGAGCAGGGCGACAAGCGCCTGTTGTTGCAGATTTTCTCGGAAACCCTGATGGGGCCGGTGTTCTTCGAATTCATCCAGCGCAAGGGCGATGATGGTTTCGGCGAAGGCAACTTCAAGGCGCTGTTCGAATCCATCGAGCGCGACCAGGTGCGCCGTGGAGTGCTGACGACCGAGTAACACCTGAGTGCAAAAAAGCCCGCCTGGCAGTGATGCCAGGCGGGTTTTTTCATGCCGATACAAATCCAGACTGTGGGAGCGAGCTTGCTCGCGATAGCGGCGGCACAGCCTACATCTGCGCCAACTGATCCACCGCCATCGCGAGCAAGCTCGCTCCCACAGGGCAGGCGGTGACCTTAAGTCCTGCGCTGCTGCCGCACCAGGTGCTTGAAGCCTTCGAACACCAACACCGCCACGGCCATCCAGATCGGGATATAGGTCAGCCATTCACCGGCCTTGATACTTTCACCCAACAGCAGCGCAACGCCCAGCAGCAACACCGGCTCAACATAACTCAACAGCCCGAACAGGCTGAACGGCAGCAATCGACTGGCGACGATGTAGGACACCAGCGCGCTGGCGCTGATCACCCCGAGCACCGGGATCAGCAGCGACAGCCATGGGTATTGATCGAAAACGTCGAGGCCCTGTTCACCGCTTTGCACGAACCACAATGCAACGGGGAGCATCAGGGTCATGTCCAGCCAGAGTCCACCCAGGTTGTCGGTCTTGATGCGTTTGCGCAGGATGAAATAGATCGGGTAGCCAATCACCACCAGCAAGGTTGCCCAGGAAAAACCACCCACCTGGTACAACTCGTTGAACACGCCCAGGGTGGCGAAGAACACGGCGACTTTCTGCAGGTAGGAAAGGCGTTCGCCATAGACGATGCGTCCGGTCAGGACCATCGACAGCGGCAACAGGAAGTACCCCAGCGACACGTCCAGGCTGTAGCCATTGAGCGGCGCCCACATGAACAGCCACAGTTGCGCGCCCATCAGTGCCGACGAGGCTATTGCTGCGATCAACAGCCGTGGCGTGGCGATCAGGCGTTGGATCAGCGCCGTGACCAGTTTCCATTCCCGCGTCACCAGCATGAACGCGGTCATGCACGGCATCGTCAGCAGCATGCGCCAGCCGAAGATCTCCACGCCGGTCAGCGGTGAGAGCAACGAGGTGTAGTAGTACATGACGGCGAACAGCGCGGAGGCCGAGACCGATAGAGCGATGCCTTTGGACACTGAGGCCTCTTATTTTGATGGGCAGGAACACTGTTGTGGTGAGGAGAGTAGTTGTGGCGAGGGAGCTTGCTCCCGCTCGGCTGCGAAGCGGCCGCAACTGAAGGGGCCGCTGCGCGGCCCAGTGGGAGCAAGCTCCCTCGCCACGTTCTTGTTCGATGAATGATTATGAGGTACGCGGTACTCGCCCCGGCACGAAATGGCTCACATCGTTGAACCCCGGCGTCGACGCATGCCCCGGCGTCACCAGCGAATCGATGAACGCTTCATCTTCCGCGCTGATCTTCACCGATTGCGCCTTGGTGTACGAATCCCACTGCTCCTCGGTGCGCGGCCCGACGATGGCCGAGGTCACGGCGTTGTTGTTCAGCACCCAGGCGATGGCGAACTCGACGATGCCCACGCCGCGGCCTTGGGTGTACTGCAGGATCTGCTGGGCAATACGCAGGGACTCGACCCGCCACTCGGTTTCCAGGATGCGTTTGTCTTGGCGGCCCGCACGGCTGTTGGCGTCCGGCGCCACGTTCGGCGCGTACTTGCCGCTGAGCACGCCTCGGGCCAGGGGGCTGAACGGCACCACGCCGAGGCCGTAGTGCTGCGCCGCAGTGATCTGTTCGGTTTCGGCCTGGCGGTTGACGATGTTGTACAGCGGTTGGCTGATCACCGGCCGGTCGATGCCCAGGCTGTCGGCGATCCGGATCACTTCGGCGATGCGCCAGCCACGGTAGTTCGACAGGCCCCAATAGCGGATCTTGCCCTGGCGAATCAAGTCGCCGATGGCCGACACGGTGACGTGCAGCGGGGTGTTGTGGTCTTCGCGGTGCAGGTAATAGATGTCCAGGTAATCGGTGCCCAGGCGCGTCAGGCTGGCCTCGATGCCATTGAACAGGTGCTTGCGGCTCAGGCCGCTGCGGTTGGGCATGCCGTCCGGCGGGCCGAAGCCGACCTTGGTGGCCAGCACCCATTCCTGGCGATGACGGGCGATCGCCTCGCCGACGATCTCTTCGGAACGGCCGTTGGTGTAGACGTCCGCGGTGTCGATGAAATTGATGCCCTGGTCCCAGGCCTTGTCGATGATCCGCAGCGAATCCTCGGTGCTGGTCTGTTCGCCGAACATCATCGTGCCCAGGGTCAGCGTCGAGACTTGCAACCCGGAATGGCCTAGCGTGCGGTAGCTCATGACAAGATCCTTTCATCCATGGAGAAAGGCCCAATCAAACCCCAGAACCACCGCACGGATCAAACAGATTTATCAAACACCGCTGAATCCCTGTGGGAGCGAGCTTGCTCGCGATGGCGGTCGAACAGTCAACATCAATGCCGACTGATCCGGCGTTATCGCGAGCAAGCTCGCTCCCACAGGGAAAAAAGGGCGTCAGGTGCGCAAGGTGCGGGTCATGCGCAACGCCAGCAGGCTGCCGCAGACAATCACGCCCGCCAACAGGTACAGCGCCGCGTCGGTCGAGCCGGTAGCGTCCTTGGCCCAACCCACCAGATACGGGCTGAGGAAGCCGGCCATCTGCCCCATGGAATTGATCAAGGCCAAGCCACCGGCGGCGGCTCCGGCGCTGAGCAGGGCCGTGGGCGCCGGCCAGAACATCGGCAGGCCGGTGAGGGCACCCATGGTGGCGATGGACAGGCCGATGATGGCGATGGCTGGGGTGGTGGCGAAGTTGACGGCGATCAGCAGCCCGACGGCACCCATCAGCATCGGCACGACAAGATGCCAGCGGCGCTCTTTGTGCAGGTCCGCCGAGCGGCCCACCAGCAACATGAACAGAGCCGCCAGCAGGTAAGGGATTGCACTCAACCAACCGATCACCAGGTTATCGCTGAAGCCCAGGCTCTTGATGATCGACGGCAGCCAGAAGTTGATCGCGTACACGCCGCTCTGGATGCAGAAGTACACCAGGCCGAAGGCCCAGATTGCCGGGTTCTTGAACACCGCCAACAGCGAGTCGGTGGCGGTCTTTGGCTTGTTGGCCAGGTCTTCGGCGTGGTCGACGCTGAGCACGGCGCGTTCCTGGTCGGTCAGCCATTTGGCGTTGGCGAAGGTGTCGCTGAGCAAGAAGAACGCCAGCGCCCCGAGGATCACCGTCGGAATGCCTTGCAGCAGAAACATCCACTGCCAACCCGCCAGGCCACCCTGGCCGGCCGCGAAGTGGTTGAGGATCCACCCGGAAAACGGGCTGCCCAGCAGGCCGGACACCGGGATGGCCGACATGAACAACGCCATGATCCGGCCACGTCGGAACGTCGGGAACCACTGCGAGAGATAAAGCACCACGCCAGGGAAGAACCCGGCCTCAGCGGCGCCGGTGAACAGCCGCAAGGTATAGAACTCGGTGGGGGTGGTGACGAACAGCAGGCACGTCGACAGGGCGCCCCAGGTGATCATCATCAGCGCGATCCAGCGCCGCGGACCGAACTTGGTCAGGGCCAGGTTGCTTGGCACGCCGCACAGTACGTAGCCGATGAAGAAGATCCCGGCACCGAGGCCGTACACGGTTTCGCTGAATTTCAGGGCGTCGAGCATCTGCAATTTGGCGAAGCCAACGTTGACCCGGTCGAGGTAGTTGAACAGGTAGCAGATGAAAATGAAGGGGATCAAGCGCAGGGTGATGCGCTTGTAGACGGTATTTTTTTCGTCGGGGGTAGCCAGGAGGGCTATTGCGCTCTGGGACATGGCGGGTCTCTCATTATTATGATTTTTGCGAGCCAAGGGGTAACGTTGACCGCCCCTTGAGTCTCGGCCAGCCCAGGGGCTCGTGTCTTTGTGCCAGAGCACAGGGTTTGAATGCAGACCCTGTGCGCCTGACCAAACCCATGCCTGAAACAACATTCACGCCGCTTGCAAGGAACACCGCCTATGTTCGAACTTGATCACGACCTGGCGCAGGACATCGTCGACCGGGCGATGGCGATCCTGCCGTACAACGTCAATGTCATGGACAACCAGGGCCTGATCCTCGGCAGCGGCGAGCGCGAGCGGGTCAACACCCGTCACGAGGGCGCGCAACTGGTCCTGGCTAACAGTCGGGTGGTGGAAATCGACGAGCACACCGCGATGCACCTCAAGGGTGTGCAGCCGGGGATCAACCTGCCGCTGATGCTCGATCAACGGCTGATTGGTGTCTTGGGCATCACGGGTGAGCCTGCGCAACTGCGCACCTACGCCGAGCTGGTGCGCATGACCGCCGAGATGTTGCTGGGACAGCGTAACCAGCAGGCCGAGCAGCAATGGCGCCGCCAGCGGTGTGATGATTTGTTGGCGCTGCTGTTGGGCGATGCGGGAGATTCGCCGCGATTGTTGGATGAAGCCCGGCAAATGGGCCTCAAGCCGCAATTGTCGCGGGTGCCGTATCTGTTCGAACTGGGCCTGGAGCATGGGCCCGGGCAGACCGTCGAGACGTTGAGCGCGTGGTTGATGTCACGCTACCCGGACAGTTGGTGCCTGACCTCGTCCAAGTCCTCCTTGCTCTGGTGCCGGCCGGTCACCGTTTCGGTGGAGAACGAGCGGTTGCTGGGCAAGCTCGATGGGCTGGGCTGGAACATCCTGCGGATCGCGGTGGGTGGCCAGGCTGAAGGGGTGGCGGGCTTGCGGCGTTGCTATCGGCGGGTGGCTGATCTGCTGGCCTATGGGCGTGATGTGTTGCCACAATCGCGCCTGCTGGCCCTCAGCCGCTATCGCCTGCCGGTGCTGCTCTGGCGCCATCGCAGCGACGATGCCCTGGACGAACTGCTGACCCCGTTGCGCAAGGTCATCGCCAAGGACAGCAACGGCCAGTTGCTCGCCACCCTGCGCAGTTGGTGCGAACACGACGGCCAGAGCCAGGCCTGCGCCGACGCCCTGGGCATCCACCGCAACAGCCTGCGCTACCGCATGGAACGCATCGCCGAACTGAGCGGCGTGGACCCGTTGCGTCTGGACGGGATGTTGGCGTTGTACCTGGGAGTGCAACTGTTGCCGCAAACCGCCGAGATCACCCCATAACCTGTGGGAGCGAGCTTGCTCGCGATGAGGCAGGCAGCTTCAACCTGAATCCTCCTGGAAAACCGGTATTTGTGAAATTGAACAATAATGCCCTGTGCCTTTTGTGCGGCGGACCGGCGTCATGGCGGCGGTCAACTGGCAGCATGCTGTGCATCGGAACCGGAGAATAATATGAAAATAGTCATCGCCCCCGACTCGTTCAAGGACAGCCTCAGTGCCCAGGGCGTCGCCGATGCCATCGCCCAGGGGCTGGCCGAGGTCTGGCCGGATGCGCAGTTGATCAAATGCCCGATGGCGGACGGCGGGGAGGGGACGGTGGAGTCGGTGTTGGCGGCCTGTCACGGTGAGTGGCGCCACACCCGGGTCCGCGGTCCGTTGGGTGTCGCTGTCGAGGCGCGCTGGGGCTGGTTGGCCGAGAGCCGCACCGCGATCATCGAAATGGCCGAAGCCAGTGGCTTGCAACTGGTGCCGCCGGGGCAACGCGACGCCTGTTCCAGCAGCACCTACGGCACCGGCGAGCTGATTCGCGCTGCCCTCGATGAGGGCGCTGGCCGGGTCATCCTGGCGATCGGCGGCAGTGCCACCAACGACGCCGGGGCCGGTGCGATGCAGGCCCTGGGCGTGGTGTTGCTGGATGACCAGGGCCAACCCCTTCCTCCCGGTGGCCTGGCCTTGGTGAACCTGTCGCACATCGACCTGAGTGAACTCGACCCACGCCTGGCCCGGGTCAGCTTCGAGATCGCTGCCGATGTCGATAACCCGCTGTGCGGCCCCCATGGTGCGTCCGTGGTTTTCGGTCCGCAGAAGGGCGCTTCGGCTTCTCAAGTGCAGGCACTGGACCGGGCCCTGGGGCATTTCGCCGAACACTGCGCACGGGCGTTGAACAAGGATGTGCGCGACGAGCCGGGCAGCGGCGCCGCCGGTGGCCTGGGGTTCGCGGCCAAGGCGTTCCTGGGTGCGCAGTTTCGTACCGGCGTGGACGTTGTCGCCCAGTTGACCGGGCTGGCCGAGGCGGTCAACGGCGCCGATCTGGTGATGACCGGCGAAGGCCGTTTCGACGCCCAGACCCTGCGCGGCAAGACCCCCTTCGGCGTGGCCCGCATCGCCCGCCAGCACGGTGTACCGGTGGTGGTCATTGCCGGCACGCTGGGGGAGGGTTACCAGGCGCTGTATGAACACGGCATCGACGCCGCCTTCGCCCTGGCCAGCGGACCGATGACCTTGCAGCAAGCCTGCACCGACGCCCCGCGCCTGCTGAGCGAGCGTGCCCGGGACATTGCACGGCTTTGGCGGGTGGCGCATCGATAAAGTGGTCGAACACTGTACCCGTGGCGAGGGAGCTTGCTCCCGTTGGGCCGCGAAGCGGCGCCGAAACCATCCACCGCAATGTCAAGGTTGACCATGTTCGATTTGGGCTGCTGCGCACCCCAGCGGGAGCAAGCTCCCTCGCCAAAAAAAAGCATTGGGAAATATTTTTTTACACACCCTGCACAAACCCTAAAGCCCAGCCGATAACGGATTAAGCGTATACCCCCATAACTCCAATCAGTGCGCTTGCCAGCATGGACGCTCGACCCAACATTTCGAGGTCTTTCCATGTCCCTACGCAGCCTGAATATCGCGCCACGAGCCTTTCTCGGCTTCGCCGTCATCGCGTTGCTCGTCGTTATCCTCGGCGTATTCGCCGCCAACCGCATGTCTGTCATTCGCCAGGCCTCGCTGGAGATGGAACAGACCCAAGTGCCCAGCGTCGGCTATCTGGCCAATGTGCTGGAGAACGTGCTGCGCATGCGCATCCTCTCGTTCCGCATTCTGGTCAACCGGGATCCGGCCAGCCTGACCGAGGCCGAGAGCCGCATCGGCGTGCTGGTGGAAAAACTGAACAAGGCCAATAACAGCTACGCCGCGCTGCCGAGCACGCCGCAGGAGGCCGAACTGTACAAGGTCTTTTCCGCGACCCTGGAAAAATACCTGCAAGCCCAGAAGGAAATGCTCGACCTGTCGCGGCAGAACAAGGCCGATGAGCTGCGCACCCACATCAATACGCGAATCAAGGAAGGCACCGACCTGATGGGCGAGCAGCTCAACAAGCTCATCGCGATCAACGTGGCCGGTGCCAGCGAAGCCTCGGCCAAGGCAGGTGAGCACTACGACAGCGCGATCACCGGCATCATTATTGTCTCGATCTCCGCCGCCCTGGCCACCGTGGTGCTGGCCTTGCTGCTGACCCGCAGCATCGTCGCGCCGCTCAACCGGGCATTGGAGGCTGCGCGGACCATTGCCAGTGGCAACCTGGTCCAGGTCATCGCGGACGATGGCAAGGATGAGCCCGGCCGGTTGCTCCAGGCCTTGGCCGCCATGCAAGTCAGCCTGCGCCAGACCATCGAGCAGATTGCCGGTTCGGCCACTCAACTGGGCGCCGCGGCGCAAGAGCTGAGCGCCGTGACCCAGGAATCCTCCCGCGGCCTGCAACAGCAGTACAACGAAATCGAACAGGCGGCCACGGCGGTCAACGAAATGACCGCCGCGGTCGAAGAGGTAGCCCGTAACGCGGTGTCCACCTCCGAGGCGTCGAACCAATCGACCCAGGCCGCCCAGGAAGGCCGCACACGTGTGGTCGAAACCGTCGACGCGATCCAGACCATGACCCACGACGTGCAGGCCACCGCCTCGATGATCGAAGGCCTGGCGGTCCAGGGCCGCGACATCGGCAAGGTGCTGGACGTGATCCGCGCCATCGCCGAACAGACCAACCTGCTGGCCCTCAACGCCGCCATCGAAGCCGCTCGCGCCGGGGAGGCTGGACGCGGTTTTGCGGTGGTGGCCGACGAAGTCCGGGCCCTGGCCCATCGCACTGCGCAATCGACCCAGGAAATCGAAAAAATGGTCGCCGGCATCCAGAACGGCACCGGCCAGGCCGTGCAGTCGATGCAACAAAGCAACCAGCGTACCCAAAGCACTCTGGAAATGGCCCGCGCCGCCGGCGTGGCCCTGGAGCAGATCACTCAGTCGATCCACCAGATCAACGAACGCAACCTGGTCATCGCCAGTGCATCGGAGGAACAGGCCCAGGTTTCCCGTGAAGTGGACCGCAACCTGGTGAACATTCGCGACCTGGCCACCCAGTCGGCCAGCGGCGCCAAACAGACCAGCGACGCGACCCACGAACTGTCGCGCCTGGCGGTGGGGTTGAATGCGATGGTGGCGCGGTTTGTGATTTGAGATAGGGTTGAGGCTGGATATCGCGCAATCAGGAGAGATACATGCGCTTTTCAGTCTTGACCCAACGCATCACCGGCGATGGTGCCGCCGCCTGGCAGATTCACGACCGGGCGCTGGCCATGCGCGAACAGGGCATGGATGTGTTGTTGCTGTCAGTGGGCGATCCGGACTTCGACACCCCGCGCGCCATTGTCGATGCTGCCGTGGGCAGCCTGCGGGCCGGTGAGACCCATTATTCGGACATCCGCGGCTTGCACACCTTGCGCACCAGTATTGCCCGGCGTCATCGCCTGCGTTGCGGCCAGCCTGCGGGGGCCGAACAGGTTGTCGTACTGCCGGGGGCGCAGTGCGCGGTGTATGCGGTTGCGCAATGCCTGCTCAACCCTGGCGACGAAGTCATCGTTGCCGAGCCGATGTATGTCACCTATGAAGCGGTGTTCGGTGCCTGCGGGGCGACCGTGGTGCCGGTGGCGGTCCGCCCGGAGAACGGTTTTCGGGTCGAACCTGCGGACGTTGCCCGTCTTGTGACCCCGCGTACCCGGGCGATGCTGCTCAACAGCCCGAACAACCCGTCCGGCGCCAGCCTGCCGATGCCCACCTGGCAGGCATTGGCCCGGTTGTGCATCGAACATGACCTGTGGCTGATCAGTGACGAGGTCTACAGCGACTTGCTCTATGACGGCGAGCACATCAGCCCCGCCAGCCTGCCGGGCATGGCCGAGCGCACCGCGACGATCAACAGCCTGTCCAAATCCCACGCCATGACCGGCTGGCGCATTGGCTGGGTCATCGGCCCTGAATCCCTCGCCGACCATTTGGCAAACCTGTCCTTGTGTATGTTGTTTGGCCTGCCGGATTTCGTGCAACGCGCAGCCCAGGTCGCCCTGGAGCAGGCGTTGCCGGAAGTGGCGCAGATGCACGACGAGTATCGCCAGCGCCGGGACCTGGTGTGCGCCATGCTCGACGACTGCCCAGGCCTCAAGCCGGTGCGGCCCGATGGCGGCATGTTCGTGATGGTCGATGTGCGCCGGACCGGTCTCGACGCTCAGGCATTTGCCGAACGGTTGTTGGACGACTATGGCGTGTCGGTGCTGGCCGGCGAGGCGTTCGGGCCCAGTGCGGCAGGGCATATCCGCCTCGGGCTGGTGGTCGATCAGGTGAAGCTGGCGGATGCGTGCCAGCGGATCGTCTCGTGTGCGGCGGATCTGCTGCGGGCCCAGCGGTAACGTTTTGTAGTGGCTGTGTGAAATTGTGTAAGGGTTTTGCTCGTGGATGAGCGGGGCCGTATATCCTTGGCAGCTTGAGATTTTCTGCGCCTGGCAGGCCCTCATCGCGAGCAGGCTCGCTCCCACATTGAGTCTTTAGTGCGACTCAGGCCCCTGTGGAAGCGAGCCTGCTCGCGATAGAGGCATTTCCGGCGCCACAGCACTTTCTGGAAACACCCATGCCCAACATCCTCCTGGTCGAAGACGACTGCGCACTCTCCGAACTGATCGCCAGTTACCTGGAGCGCAACGGCTATCAGGTCAGCGTGCTCAGCCGTGGCGATCATGTGCGTGAGCGGGCACGCGTCGATCCGCCGGACCTGGTGATTCTCGACCTGATGCTGCCGGGGCTGGACGGCTTGCAAGTCTGCCGCCTGCTGCGGGCCGACTCGGCGACCTTGCCGATCTTGATGCTCACTGCCCGGGACGACAGCCACGACCAGGTCCTGGGCCTGGAGATGGGCGCCGATGACTACGTCACCAAGCCTTGCGAGCCCCGGGTGCTGCTGGCGCGAGTGCGTACCTTGTTGCGCCGCAGCAGCCTGACCGAGCCGCAGACGGTCAACGACCGCATCCTCATGGGCAACCTCTGCATCGACCTGTCCGAGCGCACCGTAACCTGGCGCGGACAAGCGGTGGAGCTGTCCAGCGGCGAATACAACCTGCTGGTGGTGCTGGCCCGGCATTCCGGCGAAGTACTGAGCCGAGACCAGATCCTGCAGCGCCTGCGCGGCATCGAGTTCAACGGCACCGACCGTTCGGTGGACGTGGCGATTTCCAAATTGCGGCGCAAGTTCGACGACAATGCCGACGAAGCCCGCAAGATCAAGACCGTGTGGGGCAAGGGTTATCTGTTCAGTCGTTCCGAGTGGGAATGTTGAACCGATGTGGAAGCTGCTGATTCGCCTTTACCTGGTCACCATCGTGTCCTACAGCGCGGCGATCTACCTGATGCCGGAACTGGTGATCCGCCTGTTCCAAGACCGTTTCATGACCTACAACCTCGATTACTCCCGTGGCCTGCAAACCTTGATGGTCAAGCAGTTCCGCGCCGTGCCCAGCGAGCAGTGGCCGGTGCTGGCGGCGCAGATGGACAAGGAGTTCGAGCCGCTGCGCATCGAGCTGGCGGCGATCGATGACGGCGGCTTCAGTGCCGATGAGCGGGCGCGTCTCAAGCGCGGCGAGAACGTGGTGCGTATCGGTGACTGGGCCTGGCGCACCTTGGCGGCGGCGCCGCTGGACGGGCGCACAGCGGTGAAGATGGTCGTGCCGCCAGACCCGGCCGACGTCAGCTGGTTGTACTGGAGCATCAACGTGTTGATCGGCGCGACCATGCTGGCCTGCCTGTTGCTCTGGTTGCGGCCTCACTGGCGCGACCTGGAACGCCTCAGGCGCACCGCCGAACGCTTCGGCAAAGGTCATCTGGGTGAGCGTACGCACATTGCTTCCAGTTCGAACATCGGCAGCCTGGCCCATGTGTTCGACACAATGGCGGGTGACATCGAGAACCTGCTCAACCAACAGCGGGACCTGCTCAACGCCGTGTCCCACGAACTGCGCACGCCACTGACACGGCTCGACTTCGGCCTGGCCCTGGCGCTGTCCGATGACCTGCCGCCGGCCAGTCGCGAGCGCCTGCAAGGGTTGGTGGCGCACATTCGTGAGCTGGATGAACTGGTGCTGGAACTGCTGTCCTACAGCCGTCTGCAGAACCCGCAACGCCTGCCCGAACGGGTCGAGGTGGCATTGGACGAGTTCATCGACAGTATCCTGGGCAGCGTCGACGAGGACCTGGCGGCACCGGATGTGGTGATCGACGTGCTGCTGCACGGCGCTCTGGAGCGTTTCGTACTGGACCCACGCCTGACCGCTCGGGCCTTGCAGAACCTGTTGCGCAATGCCATGCGTTATTGCGAAAAGCGCATCCAGGTGGGCGTACTGGTCAGTGATCAAGGCTGTGAGATCTGGGTCGACGACGATGGCATCGGCATTCCCGACAGCGAACGCGAGCGCGTGTTCGAGCCGTTCTACCGTTTGGATCGCAGCCGCGACCGCGCCACCGGCGGCTTCGGCCTTGGCCTGGCCATCAGCCGCCGAGCCCTGGAAGCCCAGGGCGGCACGCTGACCGTCGAAGCCTCGCCGCTGGGCGGGGCGCGCTTCAGGCTGTGGCTGCCAACACCCGCTTGAGCCTCGGTCCGATCTCTGTGGCGAGGGAGCTTGCTCCCGCTGGACCGCGAAGCGGTCCCAATGTCCCTTACCCAAACAACCCCGCCGCAATATTGATCGAAAACCCCAGGATCGCCGTGTTGAACACAAACCCGATCAACGATTGAGCCAGGACGATCTTGCGCAGCTGCCGGCTGGCGACCCCCACGTCGGACGTCTGCACCGCGACCCCGATGGTGAAAGAGAAATACAGGAAGTCCCAATAGTTGGGCGTGGTCAGCCCTTCGGCAAAGCGCAGCGCCGGCTCCTGGCCTTCCCAGGTGTAATACAACCGCGCGTAGTGCACGCTGAAGATCACCCCGATCAGCAACCACGAACCGATCACGGTCATTGCCGTGAAACCGTAATGCAGCAGCTTGCCGGCGGCGTCCAGGTCGCGGCTGCCGGCCAGTTCGAAGGTGATGGTTGCCAGGCTGGCCAATGCCGCGATGCAGACCACCAGCAGGACCAGCCCGGCATTTTCATCTTCGATTTCGGCGATGCGCCGGACGTCGGGCGCCTTGGCCCGCACGGTCAGCCAGGACATCAGCACCAGGTAGGTCCAGACGCCGACATTCCAGCCGATCAGGATTTTGCTGATGATCGAGTCCACGGGAACCAGGATACCCACCGCCAGGCCAAGGACCGTGGCGCTGGACAGACGCGGGTGGGTGCGGGCGAGGAAGGGCATGGAGACTCACTGTCCGGAACGGAGGCGCCTAGTATGAGCCGTCAAGCGAAGGGGCGGCCATCTATCGCGCTGGAGTCGATCAATTGCACGCCCGCTTCCTGCATCCGTCGGATTGCCGCCTCCATCGAGCCGTCGATATCGATGCCCCGGCAGGCATCCAGTATCACCAGCGCATTGAACCCCGCCAACCGGGCATCCAGCGCCGAGAACATCACGCAGAAATCCAGGGCCAGCCCCACCAGGTACACGGTGTCGATGCCGCGTTCCTTGAGATAGCCGGTCAAGCCGGTAGGGGTCAGGTGGTCCGCTTCCATGAAGGCTGAATAGCTGTCGATGTCCGGGTTGCAGCCCTTGCGAATGATCAGCTTGGCATGGGGGAGGTCGAGTGCCGGGTGCAGCGCGGCGCCATTGCTGCCCTGTATGCAGTGGTCGGGCCAGAGCTTCTGCTCGCCGTAGGGCAATTGGACGATGTCGAACGGCTGCTTGCCCGGATGGCTGGACGCAAACGAGGCGTGCCCGGCCGGGTGCCAGTCCTGGGCAAGGACGACGTGCCTGAATGAATGCCCCAACTGGTTGATCAGCGGCACGATCTCATCGCCACCCGGCACGGCCAGTTGGCCGCCGGGGATGAAGTCGTTCTGTACATCGATGACTACCAGCGCAGTGGTCAAAGCCCGGTTGGCGGGAACGCCCATGAATGAATCCTCCTTGGAGTGGTTCTTCGATAGTAGCTGAACGGCTTGGGCCTGGTGCGTAGACTGACGCACCGCCATCGCGAGCAGCCTCGCTCCCACAACGAATCTGCGGTGAACGCAGGATTGATGGTTTACAAAAATAGTCCTTCTGCGAGGGGTGGTGTCTTTCGTCGAAAATATTCCAGCGTTGATGGCTTTTTGATATTTGGTTCGTGCGTCCCTGTCACGATTAAGTACAATCGCCGGCCTTCAACCGGGCATGGAAGCAGTCCGGTCTCCAGTTACGAGAAAAAAACATGCTCATCGGCAGTTATTCCCCCGCCCTTGTTTCGATTTCCTTGTTTGTTGCTGTGCTGGCTTCCTATACCGCCCTGGACCTGGCCGGACGGATCGCGACCGCCCAGGGGCGCGCCGCGCATTTGTGGATGGCCGGGGGCGCGCTGGCGATGGGGGTGGGGATCTGGTCCATGCACTTCATCGGCATGCTCGCGTTCAGCTTGCCGGTGGAGCTTGGCTACGACGTATCCATCACCGCGCTGTCGCTGCTGGTCGCGATTCTTTCCAGCGGTTTTGCCCTGTGGCTGGTCAGCCAGCCGCGATTGCCGGCGTGGCAACTGGCGTTCGGCGCGCTGATCATGGGCACCGGGATCAGCACCATGCACTACACCGGCATGGCCGCTCTGCGAATGCAGCCAGGCATCGACTATGACCCGACACTGTTCGGGGCTTCGTTGGTGATTGCTGTCGGTGCTTCGGCGGCGGCGTTGTGGATTGCCTTTCGCCTGCGCCAGAACACGCCCCACGTGCGTCTGGCTCGTGCAGGCGCTGCTGTGGTCATGGGTGTCGCCATCGTCGGCATGCACTACACCGGCATGGCCGGGGCGCGGTTCAGCGACGGCAGCTTTTGTGGCTCCCTGGACGGCTTGAGCGGCAAGGGCCTGGACAATCTGGTGTTGATCACCACCCTGGCGGTGCTGGCCATCGCCTTGCTGACGTCGATTCTCGATGCGCGCCTGGAAGCCCGTACTGCGGAGTTGGCCCAATCGCTGACCCTGGCCAACCGGGAACTGACCCAGTTGGCCCTGCACGACCCCCTCACCGGACTGCCCAACCGGGTATTACTGGCTGATCGTATCGACCAGGCCATGCATCGGGTGCAAGAGCAGGGTGGCTGCTTCGCCCTGATGTTCATCGACCTGGATGGTTTCAAGCCGGTCAACGACGCCTTCGGTCACCACATGGGCGATTTGTTGCTGCGGGACGTGGCCCTGCGCCTGCGTGAGGACCTGCGCAGCCAGGACACCCTGGCGCGGATCGGCGGTGATGAGTTCGTGCTGCTGGTGCAACTGGCTGAACCCGACGACGCCTTGCGATTGGCGGCACGTCAGGTCGGCCTGATCGCACGCACGTTCCGGGTGGCTGAGCATGACTTGCAGATCTCCGCCAGCGTCGGTATCGCCCTTTACCCTGGCAACGGCCAGAGCGCCGACGAACTGTTGATGAACGCCGACGCGGCGATGTACCACGCCAAGGGCGCCGGCAAGAACGGCTACAGCTTTTTCGACGCGTCGATGAACAGCAACGCCCGCAAGCAATTGCAGTTGCTGCAAGACTTGCGCATTGCCGTCGAACAGCGGCAATTCAGCCTGTACTACCAGCCCAAGTTCGATGCCGCCAACGGCCAGCCGGTCGGCGCCGAGGCCTTGTTGCGCTGGAGCCATCCGACCCAGGGCCTGTTGATGCCCGACACCTTCATCGACCTGGCGGAAAAGACCGGGTTGATCATCCCCATCGGCGAATGGGTGTTGAACGAAGCCTGTCGGCAGATGCGTGAATGGTACGTGCTCGGTTATACCGATTGGCGCATTGCGGTGAACCTGTCGGCGTTGCAGTTCTGCCATATCGGTTTGGTGCAGAGCGTGGCCAAGGCCCTGGAAACGCATCAGCTGCCGGCCAACAGCCTGACCTTGGAAATCACCGAAACCACCGCGATGAGCGATGCGGACGCGAGCATGACGGTGCTGCAACAGCTTTCGGACATGGGCGTGGACCTGTCCATCGACGACTTCGGCACCGGCTATTCGAGCCTGATGTACCTCAAGCGCCTGCCGGCCAACGAGCTGAAGATCGATCGCGGCTTCGTGCGTGACCTGGAGCACGACAGCGATGACGCGGCGATCGTCTCGGCCATCGTCGCCCTCGGCCAGGCCCTGGGCCTGCGGATCGTCGCCGAAGGTGTGGAGACCGATGTGCAACAAGACTTCCTGACCCAGTTGGGCTGCGATTCGCTGCAGGGCTATCTGCTGGGGCATCCACTGCCGGCTGAGCGGTTCATCCACGACATTCGCCAGGCACAACGGGTGGCGGTGGGCTGAGCCACTTCAAGGCACGATGTCGAATGCTGTGCTGCCAAGCCGCTCGCCGTTGACCAGCAGGTGCACGGCATGCCGGCCCGCGTAGTGTTTGCGCGTGGTCAACTCGCGAATGTGCTGGGAACGGCTGAGGTTGACGCAACCCTGGGCGGGCAGGTCGAAGGTCTTGAGCTTGAAGACTTTGGCCGAGGTGCCGCCCGAGGCTTTCACGTAGTCGACGGCATAGTCGATCACCAGGCGTTGGCTCTGCCCGAGGGTTGATTGCACCGTGAAGGACAGCGTGACCTGTTCCCCCAGGCGAATCACCGCAGGCGTCACTTGCAAATCCAGCACCTGGACCTGTGCCTTGCCGCCGACCCCGATGACGCCCAACGCCCTGGGGTTGCCTTGTTTGATCAGGCTGCGCAGCGCGTGCCGGGCGATCCATGCCGTGTGGCGGTCTTGCAGCGGCCAACCTTCGATCTGGTCCAGCACCCAGTCGGGATGCTGCTTGGTGACGTCGTTGAGGTGGTTGGCCACGGATTTGCGCACATAAAGGCTATCGTCGGCCTTGAGCGTGTCGAGGATCGCGGCGGCGAGGTCAGGGTTGGCCTGGATCGGCTCCAGGTGAAACGACCACGGCAAGCGTGGCCGGCTGCCTTCGCTGGCCAGGCGGCGTACGTGCTCGTTGGCGTCCAGCGCCCAGTCGTGCATGACCTTGAGGGTGCGTTCCAGGTCATCGCGCAGGAAGTGCCGCACGGCGAATTCCGACGAGCCGAACCGGGTGAAATACTTGAGCGCATCCAAAGACACGTCGAAGCGATGCCGCCCATAAGACGCCACGTAGTGTGGCAGGAACATACTGACGAACATGCTGTTCAGACGCGGGGCCAGGGCGCGCAGCACTTCCAGCGAAGCTTCATAACCGAGGGGCAGTACCGCATGCAGGCACTCACTGACCCGGGCCATGCGCTGCATCACCGATAACTCGGCCAGCCCGTCGTTAGCCATGTGCAAGAACGCCTTGGCGTCGAATGCCGGATACACCGCGCGCATTTCGTTGGCGATGTGTTCCAGGCGGGCGCTGTTGAAGATTTCCTTGAGGGCAGGGGAGGCAGTGGTCGAAGTCGTCATGGCAGGGTCCGTCGTGCAGGGCTTGTCACTATATCCCGTGGCGAGGGAGCTTGCTCCCGCTCGGCTGCGCAGCAGTCGTAACCCCCGTGAATGCCGCATCACTGAATGACCGCGTCGCCTGGATTGGGGCCGCTGTGCAGCCCGGCGGAAGCAAGCTCCCTCGCCACGGGGTACAGTTTCCAGGAATTAAGGAATGATTCGCCGCCCGCGAAGTCCCAGATTCAGTCCCTCGAATAACTGGAGTTTTTTCTATGCGCAAACCCACCCTGATCGCCAGCCTGGTCCTGATCGCCGGCCTTGGAGCCCTTGGGCCTGTTGCGCAAGCGGTCGAGAAAACCGGAGATGCCCTGGAGCATTCGCCGAGCAATGGCCGCAGGCTGGTGGAGAACGACCGGGTCCCGGCGGACTACCAGCGCGCGGACAGGGCCATGAAAGACTGGAAACAGAAGGAACTCGAGCAACCGACAAACGAGCAGCAATGGGTGCAGATCGACGACAAGTACTTGCTGATCGAAACCGCATCCGGCGCCATCGTCAAGATCGTGCCGGCCACACGCTAGAGCACTTCGCCCTTGTCCCACAGGTGAACCAGCTCGCCGGGTGCCTGGTCCTCAGGCACCTGCAGTACCATCTCGTCATCCTGGTCGTTGGCGCGATAGCGCACCTCGATCTGGAAAAAACGCTGGTCGCCGCGCCCAGGCGTGGAGGACGTCAATGGCAGGCAACCCTCCAGGACCGAACAGATGCGCGTGCGCTGGTCGAGGTCGCACTGGGCGAATTCGATTTCCCGTGGCCGGGTCAGCGCATGGATGGCGGCCACGCCACCCTGGCGCGACAGCCGTACCACGGCTTTGTCGTCGAGGTCTGGAAGGGTTTTCATCAGCTCTCCTGTGTCAGGTCGACGCCGACCTGGGCCCAGCCGTTCTGTACCGCTTGCACTTCCCGCGTGCCGAAGCGCTGGCGGGCGTGCTCGACGGTCAGGCGGGCGAAGGCGCTGAAGGACGCGTCATTGGCCAATCTTCGGTCGCACAAGGTTTCATACCAGATCCGGCCGGCCTTTTCCCAGGCAAATCCGCCCAGCGTGGTCGCCACCAGATAAAAGGCCCGGTTGGGGATGCCGGAGTTGATGTGCACGCCGCCGTTGTCTTCACGGGTAATGACGAATTCGCGCATGTGCGCCGGTTGCGGGTCCTTGCCCAGCAACGGGTCATCGTAGGCGCTGCCGGGGTTGGACATGCTGCGCAGGCCGTCGCCGTTGATCTTGTCGGTGAGCAGGTCGGCGCCGATCAGCCAGTCGGCTTGGTCGGCGGTCTGTTCAAGTACGAACTGCTTGACCAGCACACCGAACACGTCGGAGATGGACTCGTTCAGGGCGCCGGACTGGTTGGCGTAGATCAACCCGGCCTCGCTTTCGGTGACGCCATGGGCCAGCTCGTGGGCCACCACGTCCAGGGAACGGGTGAAGCGCTGGAAGATTTCACCATCGCCGTCGCCGAACACCATCTGCGCGCCGTTCCAGAAGGCGTTTTCATAGCCCTGGCCATAATGCACGCTGCCCACCAGGGCGAAGCCTTTGTTGTCGATGGAGTCGCGCCCCAGCACGTTCCAGAAAAAATCATAAGTGGCGCCGAGGGCGTCGTAGGCTTCGTCCACGGCCGGGTCGCCACTGGCCCGCTGACCTTCCAGGCGGACCGGCTGGCCGGGCAGTTCCATGCTGTTCTGGGCGTCATGCACGCTGCGTTGCGGCTGTCCGGCCTTGCCGGGCTTGGGCAGCTTCGCGGCGGCGGGAAGGTTGCCGGGCGGGCCGGGGTTGTGCCGTAGGCTGCGCACGTGGGTCAAGGTGCCGAGAGCGCTGGAGCGTTGCTGTTCGGAGCCGTGGGCGATGATGCGATTGAGGATGTATGGCGGAATGAAACCGTGGAGCGGACGAGAGTCGAACATCAGAAAATCCTTATCTGAAATGCAGGGTCGATACCCATGTGAACCGAAGAGGCCGTCGCGGTTCCCTAGAGGGCAGGTTTGTGTGATCGACCCCTGTGGCGAGGGAGCTTGCTCCCGCTGGGCTGCGAAGCAACCCCAAAACCTTGCCCCTGAATGTGTCAGGCAGACCGCATGCAACCTGTCGGGTCGCGGCGCAACCCAGCGGGAGCAAGCTCCCTCGCCACAAAAGATTGCCAGATGCCTGGAATTCTGCGAAAACCCGGCGCTTGAATGACACGGACAGATCCCATGAACGAAGAACTGCAAATCATCGACCTGGAGCAGGGCGATGGCAAAAGCGTAGTCAAAGGTGCGCTGATCACCACCCAATACCGCGGCACCCTCGAAGATGGCACCGAATTCGATTCGTCCTACAGTCGCGGCAAGCCGTTCCAATGCGTGATCGGCACCGGTCGCGTCATCAAGGGCTGGGATCTGGGCCTGATGGGCATGCAAGTCGGTGGCAAGCGCAAGTTGTGGGTGCCGGCGCACCTGGCCTACGGTGAGCGGTCCATGGGTGCCCACATCAAGCCCAACGCCAATCTGATCTTTGAAATCGAGTTGCTGGAAGTCCTGACCCGCGACGATTGATGGACTGAGCGGGTCATGGCCTGTCGGTACGTGATCGCTCGCTGAACAGCGGGATGCGGCCGTTGACGGAGGGGCGATAGCGCCAGGCCAGCTGATCCAGTGGCGGTTGCTGCTCGATAATCGCCGCCAGTGTGGCGCGGGCGATGTCCATCGCCAGGGTTTGGCCTGGGCATTCATGGCGCCCGCTGCCGAAGCTGAAACTGCGGCGGTTCGGGCGGTCGAGCAGCAGGGTGTCTGGTCGGGGGTTGAGTTGCGGGTCGCGGTTGGCTGAGGCCAGCAGCACCAGGACCACTTCCCCAGGGTTCAGCGCAGTGCCGAGGATTTCGCAGGGTGCGGCGATGAAGCGGCGAGTGTTTTGCACCGGCGGGTCGAAGCGTTGGACTTCGGCCAGCAATGAGTCGGCCTGTGTGGGAGCCTCCCGCAGCGTCCGGCGCAATGCTGGATCGCCGATCAGCGCCAGCAACGCGTTGCCAATCAGGCCAGCGGTGGCTTCATAGGTTTGCGAGAGCAGCCCGATCAGGTTGGCGATTTTACTGTCCGGATCAGCGCCTTCGAAGCCTTGGTCAATGCCCCGCAACACAGCGTTGTCCTGCGCCTCTATCCGCGCCTGGAATAAACTGGCCAGCTGCTCGCTGGCCTGGTGCGCCGCGTCCAGTTGCTGTGCTTGGCTCAAAGGCGACAGGCCGGCGACGAAGTCTGCGGTCAATTCGCTGACCCGCTGACAGTCCGTCGGGCTGAAACCCAGCAACGCCGCGACCACGCTGGCCGGCCCGATGAACTGGGCCTGGTGCAGACCTTCGGCGCCCTCTTGGAGAACGCGGGCCCTGACCAGTGCCTCGACCTGCCGGGGGGCGATGTCCTGCAACCGCGGCGCAATCGCCGCCCTCGGGCAACGCTGCTGTTCCCCTTCGTTCATGCGCATCAGGTGCCCGAACACCCGCCCGGCCGGCCCCTCGGCGATGGCCTTTGGCACCGGTTCGTGGGCCGGACGCACATGGCAATCGGGATGGTGCAGCACCGCGCACACGGCCTCGGCGCTGCTGGCGATCCACAGATTCAGCCCGGGGTCGAAGGCCAGCCCGCCGGCAGCGCGCAGGGCGGCATAAAAAGGATAGGGGGCGGAATGTGTCGCGGCGGTGATCGGGTCCATGAAGCGCGGCCTTGTTCGTGATGGAGAAAGTATTGCTACTATCTCCAGTCGATGCATGGCTTGATTCGTCGGGGAGCGAAATATGAACGCAGAGCACCATGACCTGGGCGTGTCCCAAGTGGCGGCGGCCATTGCCGAACCGGCGCGCACCCGGATGCTGTGCGCGTTGATGGATGGCCATGCCCGCACCAGCACCGAATTGGCGAGCATTGCCGAGGTCAGCGCCTCGACCGCCAGCGCCCATCTGGCGAAACTCAAGCAAATGGCCTTGGTGCGCTTGCATGTCCAGGGCCGTCATCGTTATTACAGCCTGGCCGACCCGCGCGTTGCCCAGGCACTGGAGGCGCTGATGGTGATCGGCCAGAGCGCCGCACCGACTTTCACCCCGCGCACACCGGATCGCCTGCAATTTGCCCGCACCTGTTACGACCACATGGCCGGCACTCTGGCGGTGCGCCTGCATGACCGGATGATTGAGGCTGGATGGCTGATAGAGGTGGAAGGCGATGGCTATCGGCTGAGTGATTCCGGCGAGGCGGTGCTCGAGGGCTTGGGCATCGATGTCCTGCACCTTGCCACGCAACGTCGCCGATTCGCCTGCTTCTGCCTGGACTGGAGCATGCGCCGCCCCCACCTGGGCGGTGCCTTGGGCGCGGCGTTGCTGCAAGTGGCGATCAAGCGCAAATGGGTGATCCAGGACCTGGACAGCCGGGCGCTGGGAGTGACGGCCAGTGGTCGCCGGGAGATGGCGGGGCGGTTTGGGGTCAGTGCCGAAATCGATGTCAAGCCCGCCTCCGTCATCGCGAGCAAGCTCGCTCCCACAGTGGGCCCGCGCTGAACACAAGACCCATGAACACCCAAGATCCCCGGTGGCAGCGAGCTTGCTCGCGATAGCCGTTTCAGCACCGCCCACATCATCCAGCCATATGCCGGCGCCGATACTCCTCCGGCGTGGTGCCCATCATTTTGCGGAACATGCTGATGAACGCCGAGGCGCTGCTGTAGCCCAGGTCCAGGCCGATGGTTTCCACGCTCTGGCCACGTTCGAGCAGGGCCAGGGCCTCAATGACTTTGAGACGTTGGCGCCATTCCACCAGTGACATGCCCAGGTCCCGCTGGGCCCGGCGCATCAGCGTGCGCTCGGTGGTGTTGGCGGCGCGGGCCAGTTGCGGCAAGGAGCGCGGGTCGCTGGGGTTCGCTTCCAAGGCCCGCAGCACGGGGCCCAGCAGTGGATCATCCGAGGAGGGCAGGTAGCTGCCGACGTGGGGCGCCTGCGCCAGCTTGTCCACCAACACCTGCAGCAAGCGCTGCTGCTCGGGCGTCTGCGGTTGGCTCGGTGGATCGCTGCGCAGCTCTTCCAGCAGGGCACGGATCAGCGGGCTCAAGGTCAGCGCGCAGGGTACGGCCGGCAACGCGTCGCACAGTTCGGCGGCCAGGTACAACGAACAATGGCAGGCCTCATGCCGATTGAAGCCAACGTGTTCCATGTCCGGTGGCAACCAGATGCCGTACTGCGGTGGCGCCAGGTAATGGTGTTGGGCGATCTCGATTTCCATCACGCCACTGTAGGAGTAGACGAACTCACCCCAGGCATGTCGGTGCCGGGGGTAAGTGGCATGGGCCGGCATGCAGGCGCTGCGAAAGAAAATCGGCGAGGGCAGGACCGCTTCGAACGGAGGTATCTTCAGATGTTGGGCTGGAGGCTGCATATCGACCGCAATGGCGGATTACCGGGATGGCTTGTCGGGTAATCACTATATCCAGCAAAGGTGTCAGGTAGACAATCCTTTCATCTCTTTCTGCCCAAGGACCGTTCCCATGACCACCCGCCGCGCCCTGGATGGCCAGGTCTGCGCCCTGATGACCGGCCTCTGTGCCATTTGGGGTTTCCAGCAAGTCGCGATCAAGGCCGGCGCCGCCGACATGGCGCCGATGCTGCAACTGGGCGTGCGCTCGGCCATCGCTGCGGTATTGGTCTGGTTGTTGGTGCTGGTGCGCGGTGAACGCCTGTCCCTGGCCGATGGCAGTTGGCGTCCGGGCATGCTGGTGGGATTGTTGTTTGCCTTGGAGTTCGTGATGGTGGGCGAAGGCCTGCGGCATACGACGGCTTCGCACATGGTGATTTTCCTTTACACCGCGCCGATGTTCGCCGCCCTCGGCTTGCACTGGAAACTGCCTAGCGAACGCCTCAAGCCGGCGCAATGGCTGGGCATCGCCGTTGCCTTCGGCGGGATCGTGGTGGCTTTCAGCGGGGGCTCGGGCGCGGCGAACGGCAGTTCGTTGCTCGGTGACGGCATGGGTTTGTTGGCCGGTGCGCTGTGGGGCGCAACCACGGTGACGGTACGCTGTTCGCGGTTGACGAATCTGCCGGCCAGCCAGACGCTGCTTTACCAACTGGTTGGCGCCGGGGTGCTGCTGATCGGAATGTCGGTAGCCCTGGGGCAAACGACGATCAACCCCACGCCCCAACTCATTGCCAGCATGGCGTTCCAGGTGTTGCTGGTATCCTTCGCCAGCTTCCTGATCTGGTTCTCCCTGCTGCGCCACTACCTCGCTTCGCAACTGGGTGTGCTGTCGTTCATGACGCCGCTGTTTGGCATCGGTTTTGGCGTCTGGTTGCTGGATGAGCCGCTGGAGCCGAACTTTATCGTTGGCGCGGTTCTGGTGCTGGGCGGGATCTTGCTGGTCAGCGGTTATGGATGGTTTCGCCAGCGTTGGGGGCGATGGCCGGTTTTGCGTCGAGAGTAGTGGGGGCAGATCCATGTGGCGAGGGAGCTTGCTCCCGCTGGGCTGCGCAGCAGCCCCAAACCAGGCAACCCGGCCATTCAGACAGATCGCGTTTACCGGGTTGCGACTGCTGCGCAGCCGAGCGGGAGCAAGCTCCCTCGCCACAAAAGCTCCCGAGTGCTACAGGTGGACTCGGATCAAACCTTGACGATCCAACCCGCTGGCGCTTCCACGTCACCGGTCTGCACGCCGGTCAGCTCTTTGTAGAGCTTCTGGGTGATCGGGCCGACTTCGGTTTCGCTGTGGAACACGTGCAGCTTGTCCTTGTAGCTGATGCCGCCAATCGGGGTGATCACCGCAGCGGTACCGCAGGCGCCGGCTTCCTTGAAGTCCGACAGCTTGTCGATGAACACGTCGCCTTCGATCACTTCCAGGCCCAGGCGCGATTTGGCCAGTTCGATCAGCGACAGGCGAGTGATGCCCGGCAGGACCGAAGGGGATTTCGGGGTGACGAATTTGTTGTCGTGGGTGATGCCGAAGAAGTTGGCCGAGCCGACTTCCTCGATTTTCGAGTGGGTCATTGGGTCCAGGTAGATGCAGTCGGCGAAACTGGCCTTTTTGGCTTGGGAACCGGGCATCAGGCTGGCGGCGTAGTTGCCACCGACCTTGGCCGCGCCGGTGCCTTGTGGGGCGGCGCGGTCGAAGCTGGAGATCAGGAAGTTGTGCGGGGTCAGGCCGCCCTTGAAGTAGGCGCCGACCGGGATGCAGAAAATCGAGAAGATGAACTCGGGTGCGGTGCGCACGCCGATGTTGTCACCCACGCCGATCACGAACGGGCGCAGGTACAGCGCGCCGCCGGTGCCGTAAGGCGGGATGAAGCGCTCGTTGGCGCGGACCACTTGCTTGCAGGCCTCGACGAACTGCTCGGTGTCGACGTGCGGCATCAGCAGGCGGGCGCAACTGCGCTGCATGCGGGCGGCGTTCTGGTCCGGGCGGAACAGGTTGATGGAGCCGTCCTTGCAGCGATAGGCCTTCAGGCCTTCGAAGCACTGCTGACCGTAGTGCAGGGCGGTGGAGCCCTCGCTGATGTGCAGCACGTTGTCTTCGGTCAGGGTGCCCGCGTCCCAGGCACCATCGCGCCAGTGCGACAGGTAGCGCTTGTCGGTCTTGATGTAGTCAAAGCCCAGTTTGTCCCAATTGATGCTCTCGTTACCCATGACACCCTCTATTTCTTAACAACCGTCGAAACGGTTCAAGGCTTCTGACGTTTTTTGGATGGGGACAACAATACTTCATTCCGGGGCTGTTTCGCAGCCTGCTCGATGGGTGACAGGCAGATTTTCTGCCGACTCCCCCGTGGCGAGGGAGCTTGCTCCCGCTGGGCTGCGAAGCAGTCGTCACCCGGCCAACGCGGTGTGACTGACCGATCCCAGTGCTCGGATAGGGGCTGCTGCGCAGCCCAGCGGGAGCAAGCTCCCTCGCCACAGGTGAAACGCATGCCTACAGATGCAACGCATGCCCCAACGCCCGCAGCGCCGCTTCCTGCACGGCCTCGCCCAGCGTCGGATGGGCGTGGATGGTGCCGGCGATGTCCTCCAGGCGCGCGCCCATCTCCAGGGATTGGCCGAAGGCGGTGGACAGCTCCGACACGCCGACGCCGACCGCTTGCCAGCCAACGATCAGGTGATTGTCCCGGCGCGCCACGACCCGGACGAAACCGCTTTTCGATTCCAAGGTCATGGCCCGGCCATTGGCGGCGAACGGGAAGCTCGACACAATGCAATCGAGCCCGTCCGCCTTGGCTTCGTCCGGCGTCTTGCCGACCACCACCAGTTCCGGATCGGTGAAGCACACCGCGGCGATGGCCGTGGGGTTGAATTCCCTGTGCTGGCCGGCGATCAGCTCGGCGACCATTTCACCCTGGGCCATGGCTCGGTGGGCGAGCATCGGTTCACCGCTCAGGTCGCCGATGGCCCAGACGTTGCGCATGCTGGTCTGGCAGCGCTGGTCGATTTTCACCGCCGCACCGTTCATCGCCAGGTTCAACGCTTCGAGATTCCAGCCCTGGGTGTTGGGTTTGCGACCCACGGCCACCAGCACCCGGTCAGTGTCCAGGTTCAGCGTGTCGCCAGCGGGGTCACGCACTTGCAAAGTGCTGGCCTGGGCATCGAACCCTTCGACGCTGTGCTTGAGGTAGAGCTTCACGCCCAATTGCTTGAGCGCTTCGTGCACCGGTTGGGTCAGTTCGCCGTCGTAGGCCGGCAGGATCCGTTCCTGGGCCTCGACCACACTGACCTCGGCGCCGAGCTTGCGGTAGGCGATGCCCAGTTCCAGGCCGATGTAGCCACCGCCGACCACCACCAGGTGCTTGGGCACCGAGGTGGGGGCGAGGGCTTCGGTGGAGGAAATGATTGGCCCGCCCACTGGCAGCATCGGCAGGTCGACGCTTTTCGAACCAGTGGCCAGCAGCAGGTGTTCGCACTGGATGCGGGTGTCACCGACCTCGACCGTCTTGCCATCGATCACCTTGGCCCAGCCGTGAATGACCTGGACCTTGTGCTTCTTCAACAGCGCCGCGACGCCGGTGGTCAGGCGATCGACGATGCCGTCCTTCCATTCCACACTCTTGCCGATGTCCAGGCTCGGCGCCGACACCGTGATGCCCAGGGCCGAGCCCTGGCTGTGGTGCCGCGTCTGGTGGAACTGCTCGGCCACGTGAATCAAGGCCTTGGACGGAATGCAGCCGATGTTCAGGCAGGTCCCGCCCAACGCCTGGCCTTCCACCAGGAGGGTCGGGATGCCCAACTGGCCGGCGCGGATCGCCGCCACATAGCCGCCGGGGCCGCCGCCGATGATCAGCAGCGTGGTGTTCAAAGTCTGTTGCATGCCTTACTCCACAAACAGCGTTGCGGGTTGTTCGAGCAGGCCGCGCAGGGCCTGGATGAATTGCGCCGCATCCATGCCGTCGACCACCCGGTGATCGAAGGAGCTGGAGAGGTTCATCATCTTGCGGATCACGATCTGCCCCTTGATCACCACCGGCCGTTCGACGATTTTGTTCACCCCGACAATGGCTACTTCCGGCAGGTTCAGCACCGGCGTGCTGACGATGCCGCCCAATGCCCCAAGGCTGGTCAGGGTGATGGTCGAACCGGACAGCTCATCGCGACTGGCCTTGCCCGTGCGGGCCGCCGTTGCCAGGCGCGAAATTTCCGCCGCGTTGTCCCACAGGCTGCGGGCTTCGGCGTGGCGCACCACCGGCACCATCAGGCCAACGTCGCTCTGGGTCGCGACGCCCACGTGCACCGCGCCTGAGCGGTGGATGACCTGGGCTTCGTCGTCGTAGCGGGCGTTCATTTGCGGAAAATCGCGCAGGGCCACGACCAACGCGCGAACCAGGAACGGCAGCAAGGTCAGCTTGCCGCGACTGGCGCCGTGTTTTTCATTCAGATGCACCCGCAGCTCTTCCAGGGCCGTGACGTCGATTTCCTCGACGTAGCTGAAATGCGCGGCGCGTTGAGTCGCCTCCTGCATGCGCTGGGCGATCTTGCGGCGCATGCCGATCACCGGGATCTGTTGCTCATCGTGGCGCTCGGCATAGCCCGAACCGCCCTTGGCCTGGACCGACGGACCTTGGGCCAGATAGGCCTCGAGGTCTTCGTGCAGGACCCGCCCGGCCGGGCCGCTGCCCTGGACCAGGCGCAATTGAATGCCCAGGTCCAGCGCGTGTTTGCGCACGGCCGGCGACGCCAGTGGACGCTCGTCGGGGTCGCGGGCCACAGGCGCTTGCGGGGCGCAGCGCAGTGCGGCGGTTTTTTCCAGTACCGGTTCAGGTGTCGCCACGGGTACCGGCTTCGGTGCCTGCGCAGCCGGCGCTGGCGTTGGCGCCTGTTGGGCCGATTCTTTCAGGTTACCCGCACCTTCGACTTCAATGCGGATCAGTTCGCTGCCCACTGCCATGACTTCACCGGGCTCGCCACCCAGAGCGATGACCCGGCCATGCACCGGTGAGGGGATGTCGACCATGGCCTTGTCGGTCATGACATCGGCCAGTACCTGGTCTTCGACCACCATGTCGCCGACCTTGACGTGCCACACCGACAGTTCAACTTCCGCGATGCCTTCGCCGATGTCCGGCATCTTGATAACGTGCGTGCCCATTCAGACCTCCATGACCCGTTTCAACGCCGCGCCCACACGGGACGGCCCTGGGAAATACGCCCACTCCTGCGCGTGCGGGTAGGGGGTGTCCCAACCGGTGACACGCTCGATAGGCGCTTCCAGGTGGTGGAAGCAGTGTTCTTGCACCAACGCCACCAGTTCGGCGCCGAAGCCGCAGGTGCGGGTGGCTTCGTGGACGACCACACAACGGCCGGTCTTCTTCACGGATTTGACGATGGTCTCAAGGTCCAGCGGCCAGAGGCTGCGCAGGTCGATGACTTCGGCGTCGATGCCGGTCTCTTCGGCAGCCACTTGGGAGACATAGACCGTGGTGCCGTAGGTGAGAACCGTCACGTCCTTGCCCGGACGGGTGATGGCGGCGACGTCCAGCGGCACGGTGTAGTAACCGTCTGGCACCTGCGCCGAGGGGTGTTTCGACCACGGCGTTACGGGGCGGTCGTGGTGGCCGTCGAACGGGCCGTTATACAGGCGCTTGGGTTCGAGGAAGATCACCGGGTCATCGTTTTCGATGGAGGCAATCAGCAGGCCCTTGGCGTCGTAGGGGTTCGAAGGCATGACGGTGCGCAGGCCGCAGACCTGGGTGAACATCGCTTCGATGCTCTGGCTGTGGGTCTGGCCGCCATAGATGCCGCCGCCGCAAGGCATGCGCAGGGTCATCGGCGCGGTGAACTCGCCGGCCGAGCGATAGCGCAGGCGCGCCGCCTCGGAAATGATCTGGTCCGACGCCGGGTAGACGTAGTCGGCGAACTGGATCTCGGCGACGGGCCGCAGGCCGTAGGCGCCCATGCCCACCGCCACGCCGACGATGCCGCTTTCGGAAATCGGTGCGTCGAACACCCGCGAGGTGCCGTACTTGTTCTGCAGGCCTTCGGTGCAGCGGAACACGCCGCCGAAGTAACCCACGTCCTGGCCGAACACCACGACGTTGTCGTCGCGTTCGAGCATCACGTCCATGGCCGAGCGCAGGGCCTGGATCATGGTCATGGTGGTAGTGGTCATGGCGGTATCCAGCGCAATATTGGTGTTGTGATCGTTCATCTCAGATCCCCAACTGCTGACGCTGGCGCTTCAAGTGCTCCGGCATCTCTTTGTAGACGTCTTCGAACATGGTCGCGGCGCTTGGAATCTGCCCGCCAGCGAGGGTGCCGTATTGCTCGGCTTCCTTCTGCGCGGCCATCACCTCGGCTTCGAGTTCGGCGGTAACGACGGCATGTTCCTCTTCGGACCATTGGCCGATCTTCACCATGTGCTGCTTGAGACGGGCAATCGGATCGCCCAGCGGGAAGTGGCTCCAGTCGTCGGCGGGACGGTATTTCGAAGGATCGTCCGAGGTGGAGTGCGGGCCGGCGCGGTAGGTGACCCATTCGATCAGCGCCGGGCCGAGGTTGCGGCGGGCACGTTCGGCGGCCCAGCGCGAGGCGGCGTAGACCGCCATGAAGTCGTTGCCATCGACCCGCAGCGAAGCGATGCCGCAACCGACGCCGCGTCCGGCGAAGGTCGTGGCTTCACCGCCGGCAATGGCCTGGAAGGTGGAGATCGCCCACTGGTTGTTGACCACGTTGAGGATCACCGGCGCCCGATAGACGTGGGCAAAGGTGAGGGCCGTGTGGAAGTCCGATTCGGCGGTGGCACCGTCACCGATCCAGGCCGAAGCGATCTTGGTATCGCCCTTGATCGCCGAGGCCATGCCCCAGCCCACGCCTTGGATGAATTGCGTGGCGAGGTTGCCGGAGATGGTGAAGAAACCGGCGTCCTTGACCGAGTACATGATCGGTAACTGCCGGCCCTTGAGCGGATCGCGCTCGTTGGACAGCAGTTGGCAGATCATGCCCACCAACGGCACTTCGCGAGCCATCAGGATGCTTTGCTGGCGATAGGTGGGGAAGCACATGTCATCGATGTTCAGCGCCAGGGCCTGGCCGCTGCCGATGGCTTCCTCGCCGAGGCTCTGCATGTAGAACGACATTTTTTTCTGGCGTTGGGCGACCACCATGCGGTTGTCGTAGATGCGCGTCTTGAGCATGGCGCGCATGCCTTTGCGCAGGATGTCGAGTGGCACGTCTTCGGCCCATGGGCCGTGGGCATTGCCTTGGTCGTCGAGCACGCGAATCAGGCTGCGGGCCAGGTCGGCGGTGTCGGCGGGTTCGACGTCGATGGAAGGTTTACGCACCGTGCCGGCATCGGACAGATGCAGGTAGGAAAAGTCGGTCTTGCAGCCGGGACGGCCCGAGGGTTCGGGAACGTGCAGGCGTAGCGGTTCGTACGCTGGGTTCATGGCTTTCTACGCTCGATCTTGTGAATTTCTTGTAGTGGGCGCGCTAGCTGACGAATTTCCCCGGGTACGGGAAATTGTCCTACAACAATCATAGGCTCGACGCAGAAGAATATTTTTCTCTGTTGGCTTGCTGTTCAGATCATTTGCAGATAAAAAATCTGCACAACGATAAAAAACAGGATTATTTGTCTCATGCGTAAATTGGATCGCACCGACATCGGCATTCTGAACAGCCTTCAGGAAAACGCCCGCATCACCAACGCCGATCTCGCCCGTTCGGTCAATCTGTCGCCCACTCCGTGCTTCAACCGTGTCCGGGCCATGGAGGAGTTGGGGGTGATCCGCGAGCAAGTCACCTTGCTTGATGCCGATATGCTGGGTTTGCACGTGAACGTGTTCATCCACGTCAGCCTGGAGAAACAGGTGGAAGAGGCGCTACAGCATTTTGAAGAGGCGATCTCCGACCGACCGGAAGTGATGGAGTGCTACCTGATGGCAGGCGATCCGGATTACCTGATCCGTGTGCTGGTGCCGACCATCCAGTCGCTGGAGCGCTTCATGATGGACTTCCTGACCAAGGTCCCGGGCGTGGCGAACATCCGCTCCAGCTTTGCCCTCAAGCAAGTGCGCTACAAGACTGCGCTACCGTTGCCGGCCAATGGGTTGACCTTGGGGACCTGAAGATCAAATGGTTTTTGAGGGCCGCTTCGCGGCCCAGCGGGAGCAAGCTCCCTCGCCACGGGGATGGGTGGCTGGCGAGACGGTAGCCATCAAGCACCGTCCTGTGGCGAGGGAGCTTGCTCCCGCTGGGCTGCGCAGCAGCCCCAAGCTTCTAAAGCTGATTGATCGGAATCTTCAGGTAGGTCACGCCATTGTCCTCGGCCGGCGGCAGATGGCCGGCCCGCACATTGACCTGGATCGCCGGCAACAGCAGCGTCGGCATGCCCAGCGTCTTGTCGCGCTGGGTACGCATGGCCACGAACGTGGCTTCATCGATCCCATCGCGCACATGAATGTTGTGCTGGCGTTGTTCACCCACGGTGCTCACGCACTGGGGCTCGCGCTCATCCGGTGGATAGTCGTGGCACACGTAGAGCCGCACGCTGGCGGGGAAGGCCAGCAGTTTGCAAATCGAGGCGTAGAGTTGATGGGCGTTGCCGCCGGGAAAGTCGCAGCGGGCGGTGCCCACATCCGGCATGAACAGCGTATCGCCTACCAGGATCACGTCGCCATCGATCAGGTAGGCCATGTCCGCCGGAGTGTGGCCGGGCACATGCAATGCAGTGGCCTTGAGGTTGCCAATGAAAAAGGACTCGTCGTCGGCGAACAGGTGATCGAATTGCGAGCCATCCACCGCGAATTGCGGTTCGAGGTTGAACAACGCCTTGAAGACGCTCTGGACCTGGTGAATGGACTGGCCGATGGCGATCTTGCCGCCCAGCGCTTGGCGCAGGTAAGGCGCGGCGGACAAATGATCGGCGTGGGCGTGGGTTTCCAGTAGCCATTGCACGTTCAATCGGTGTTCGCCCACGAAGGCAATCACCCGGTCAGCCTGTTCGGTGCCGGTGCGTCCCGAAGTCGGGTCGTAGTCGAGCACCGGGTCGACCACCGCGCATGGCCCACCGTCGTGCTCGAAAATGACGTAGGTGTAGGTCTTTGAGGCGGGGTCGAGAAAGCTTTGGATCTGCGCGGGCATGACAGCGAACCTGTGCGGGAAGAACGCATGAAAGGGGCTGCGGCGCAGCCCAGCGGGAGCAAGCGCCCTCGCCACACACCCATCTAAAATAGCGTGTTGTAACGCTTGGGACTTACACCCTACGGTCCGCAGCTTAGTGAGGGCCAAGGCGTCCTGCAAATGCGATCACACCTGCCAACAAGGACCGCGATTACCATGGCCCCTGTGGCGAGGGAGCTTGCTCCCGCTCGGCTGCGCAGCAGACGCCTTTGAGTCAAGACCGTATGGGCCTGCTTCGCAGTCCAGCGGGAGCAAGCTCCCTCGCCACAGGTGTTACAGCAACCTGCATTGCATCGAAAACCCCAGCGCCACCGATTGCCCTTGCTCCAGCAAGCGCAACCCCGGTCGCCCCGGCAGGTGATGGGCGTTGACCGGGTGGCTGACCGGTTCGATGCAAAAGAAATCCAGGCCCACGGGGCAGTAGAGCAGGAAGTAATCGCAGCCGCTGGCCCGGCACTCCAGTTCATAGCCTAGGTCCGGCTGCTGGATCAGGCACTGCCCGTCCCAACCGCCGAAGCCGTTGTCGACAAGCGTGTCCGGCAGTAAACGGAGCGTCTGGAAATCCCAGTGTTCAGGAGTGTTGGTCAGTTCCGTGGGCAATTTTGTCGCATCGCACATCCAGACCTCGCTGGCGCGGGTTTGCAGGCGCGTGGCGGCGGTGCGTGGAAAGTATGGATGCAAGCCCAGCCCGTGCCACGCGGCCTGTTCGGCCATGTGGGTGACGTGCATTGCGAGCTGCAACTGGCCGCCGCTCAAACGAATCCGCAGGCTGGCGCGGTAGGCGAACGGCTGTTGGCTGTCGAGTTGCAGCAACGCTTCTTGGGCACTGTGCTCGATCACCTGCCACGGTTGTTGCCACGCACTGCCATGGATCGGAAACGGATCGTTGGGGCTGTTGGCGTCCAGGGCCAGCCAGCCGCCGGGACAGTCGAAGCCGCCGTGGGCGATCCGGTTTGACCAGGGAATCAACGGGAAGCCGCCGAGCTTGCCAGGCAGGCCGTTTTCCAACGCGTGGGGCGCTGGCGGGCGCAGTAGCGGGGCGCCGTTACTGCGCAACGTCCAGTCGACCAGGCTGGCGCCCAGATGCGGGGCCAGGGTGAGACGAGTCAGTTCGTCTTCGAGGTGGAGAAGGGGTGGCGTCATGGTGGTTGTCTGCTGGATTGAAAAGCAGTGAGGGGAATGCAGATTTTGTGTGGACGCTGTTGTGGCGAGGGAGCTTGCTCCCGCTGGACTGCGAAGCAGGCCCAAGTTCTTTGTTTCAGCACAAATTTTTGGGGCGGCTTCGCCACCCAGCGGGAGCAAGCTCCCTCGCCACAAGGGGGCTTGCTGGTTGATGGGATTACAACACCAGATGCGGCAACCACAGGGAAATGGCGGGCACATAAGTCACGAGCATCAGCACCAGGAACAGCATGGCGTAGAACGGCAGCAGCGCCTTGACGGTGCTTTCGATGCTGACCTTGCCGATGGCGGAACCGACAAACAACACCGCGCCCACCGGCGGGGTGATCAGGCCGATACCCAGGTTCACCAGCATGATCATGCCGAACTGCACCGGGTCCACGCCGATGCCCACGATCACCGGCATCAGGATCGGCGTCAGGATCAGGATCAATGGCGCCATGTCCATCACGGTGCCCAGCAGCAGCAACATCACGTTGATGCACATCAGGATCACGTAACGGTTGTCCGACAGCGTCAGGAACGCGGTGGTGATCTTCGCTGGGATTTCCATCAGCGTCATGATGTAGCCGAAGCTGGCGGCGAAGCCGATCAGGATCATCACGATGGAGATGGTGCGCACCGTACGGTGCATCAGTTTCGGCAACTCGCTCCACTTGTAGTCGCGATAGATGCACATGGTCACGAAGAACGCCCACACCACGGCGATGGCGGCCGATTCGGTGGCGGTGAAAACACCCGAGAGAATGCCGCCAAGGATGATGAACAGGGTCATCATGCCCCACATGGCTTCCCTGCAGATCTTCAGCGCTTGCTTGAGCGGAATCACTTCACCTTTGGGGTAGTTGCGCTTTTTCGCGAAGACCAGGCACAGCGCCATCAGGCAGAGGTTCATCATGATGCCGGGGACGATGCCGGCCATGAACAGCGAACCGATGGAGACGGTGCCGCCCGCGGCGAGCGAATACAGCACCGCGTTGTGGCTGGGCGGTGTCAGCAGCGCTTGTACCGAACCACTGACGGTGACGGCGGTGGCGTAATCACGCGGATAGCCCCGGCGTGTCATTTCCGGGATCAACACCGAACCGACCGAGGCGGTATCGGCTACCGAGGAACCGGAGATTGCGCCAAAAAAACTCGAGGCCACGAGGTTGACCAATGACAGGCCACCGCGCACGAAGCCTACCAACACGCTGGCGAATGCCACCAGTCGGCGGGACATGCCGCCTTCGGCCATGATCGCACCGGCCAGAACGAAGAAGGGAATGGCCAACAACGAGAACTTGTTCACGCCGCCCGTTACCTGGATCATCATGGCCTGGAACGGAATATCGATCCACCACGCCCCGATCAGGGCGGCAGCGCCCAACGCGTAGGCGACCGGCATGCCGATCAGGATCAACAGTAAAAAACTGCCCAGCAGAATCAGAGCGTCCATTAAGCGGCACCTTCGTTTTCTTCAACCAGGTCGAACTGCACGACCCGACGCTGGCTTTGATCACCCAGGAAGAGTTTTTCCAGGACAAAAATCAGGGTCAGGAAACCTCCAATCGGAATCGGCATGTAGGTGATGCCGACGCGCAGGGTGGGTATGGCACTCATGAATTGATTCCAGGTGGTCATGCACAGCTTGGCGCCCCAGACCGTCATGAAAATGCACACCGCGGCCATCAATAACTGGGTGAAGACCGACGCCACTGTGCGCCAGTGCGAGGGCAGGCGGCTGGTGACCATATCCACGGCCATGTGCGAGCCAGAGCGGTAACTGGCGGCGGCGCCGATGAAGGTAAATACGATCATCAGCAGGATGGCGGTGGGCTCGGGCCAGCTCGAGCCGGAACCCAGCACGTAGCGGGCGAACACACCCCAGGGAATCATCAGCGCAACGGCGAGGACAGAGAGGCCGGCCACCCAGATGCAAGTCATGTAAATCGTGTCGTTGATACGCAGCAGCAAATTCTTCATCGGGTTCCACCGTAACTGGGCGCGCCTTCAACCGCAGGCGCGCCCGGCCTTTTCATGAGTGCAGATTGAGAGGCTTTACTGGACAGCTTCGATACGCTTGATCAGGTCGGCATACGGCGCGCCGTATTTGGCCCGGATTGGCGCCGTGGCGTCGTAGAAGGGTTTTTTGTCGACGGTGATGAACTCGACGCCGGCGGCCTTGAGTTTTTCTTCACTGGCGGTGGACTTCTTGTCCCACAGCACGCGCTCTTCAGCCTGGGCGGCCTTGGCGGCTTTTTTCACCATGTCTTGCTGCTCTGGGGTGAGTTTGTTCCAAGTGATTTTCGACATCACGATCGGCTCAGGCAGGATCAGGTGGCCGGTCAGGCTGTAGTACTTGGCGTTCTGGTAGTGGTTGTGTTCGAGCAGAGTCGGTGGGTTGTTTTCCGCGCCGTCGATCACGCCAGTCTGCAAGGCGCTGAAAATTTCGCCGGTGTCCATGGCGATGCCGTTGGCGCCCATGGCATTGAAAGTCTCGATGAACATCGGGTTGCCTTGGACGCGGATCTTCATGCCCTTCAGGTCTTCGAGCTTGTGCACGGGTTTCTTGGTGTAGAGGTTGCGCGTGCCGCCGTCCATCCAGGCCAGGGCCACCAGGCCGAACTCGGAGTTGGTGATCCGGTCGAGGATCGCATCGCCGACATCACCGTCGATGACCGCGCGCATGTGGGCCTGGTCGCGGAAGATGAACGGCATGTTGAAGACGTTCACGTCCGGCACGACGGGGCCGACGATACCCAGGCTGACCCGGGACATCTGGACCGCGCCGGTTTGCATCTGCTCGATCACTTCTTTTTCGGAGCCCAATACGCCGCCCGGGAAGTACTTGAACTTCAGTTCGCCATTGCTTTCTTTCTCCAAGGTTTTACCCATGGATTCCTCGGCGACCACGGTCGGGTAGCCCTTGGGGTGGATGTCGGCGATCTTGATATCGAGGGCGTGCGCCGCCTGGGCCAGAAAGGCCAAGGGGAGGGCTGCGATCAGAAGCGTACGTTTGAAATTCATGGTCAATCTCCAGTCTTGTTGTTTTTTTATGGCTCATCCAGTGAAGCGGTGAAGCAGATCAGTTCGCGGAGTGCTCCCGTCCTCCGAAAGCAGGTTCAGCCAGGCCCTGGACACCGGGGTTGAGGGCGAACACACCACCGGCCAGGGACTGCGGGTCGTTGTCGTCACCGGGGCGGATCGAGGTGACGAAGAGGGTGTCCAGGCGACTGCCGCCAAAGGCGCACATGGTTGGTTTCTTCACTGGCACTTGCAGTGAACGGTCGAGACGTCCGTCCGGGGTGAAACGGTGAATCAGCCCGGCATCGTTGGCGCAGATCCAATAGCAACCGTCGGCATCCACCGCGGCGCCATCTGGGCGACCGGCCAACGGCATCATGTCGACGAACAGCCGCCGGTTGGACGGTGTGCCGCTGTCGATGTCGTAGTCGAAGGCCCAGATCTGCTGCACCAGCGGGTGTGAATCGGAGAGGTACATCGTGCGTCCGTCCGGGCTGAAGCCCAGGCCATTGGGCACAATGAAGCCGCTCAGTTGCGCCTCGACCGGGCTGCGCTGGCCTGCCTCGTAACGATACATCCGGCCTACGTCTGCGTTGGCACCCATGTTCAGCACCATGCTGCCGGCCCAGAATCGGCCCTGGCGGTCGCAGCGGCCATCGTTGAGGCGCATGTCGGTGCGGCTGTGTTCGACGCTTGCGCACAGTTCGCTGTCCAGGCTGCCGTCATCATTGGGGTGCAGGCGAAAGAAACCGCTTTCCATGCCGGCGACCCAGCCACCGTCCTGGTGACGGGCAATGCAGGCGAGCATTTCGGGCGCTTCCCAGCCCTGGAGCTTTCCGCTGCTAGCGTTCCAGCATTGCAGGCCACCGTTGGGAATGTTCACCCAATACAGGGCGTTTTCGTCGGGAACCCATACCGGGCTTTCCCCGACGGCGTTGCGTGCATCGACAATCAATTCGGCTTGCATGGTGATTCCTTTGTGCGTGCGTATCCCATGAAAAACAGCGAATCAGTCGTCGAATGGGCCGGCTGCCACAAAGGCGCCACCCTGATAAACCATGGCCGGGTCATCGGCGGCCGGCATCGGCTGCGCTTCGACCTTGTCGCGGAAAATCTCGGACGTGTCCTTGGGCTGGTAGCCCAGGTGCGCGGCCTGGCTGTTGTCCCACCAGACGTCGCGGTTGGCGGACATGCCGTAGACCACGGTGTGGCCAACCTTCGGCGTGTAGAGCGAACATTCGATCAGTTGGGTGAGGTCGTCGAAACTCAGCCAGGTGCTCATCATCCGGCGGTTCTGCGGTTCGGGGAACGACGAGCCGATGCGGATGCTGACGGTCTCGATGCCGTAGCGATCGAAGTAGAAACTGGCAACGTCTTCACCGTAGGACTTGGACAGGCCGTAGTAGCCATCCGGGCGGCGAGGGGAGAGAGCGTCGATGGTCTCGTCCTGTTTGTAGAAACCGATGACGTGGTTGGAGCTGGCGAAGATCACTCGCTTGACGCCGTGTTTGCGGGCGGCTTCATAAATGTGAAAGACGCCGCTGATGTTGGCGCCGAGGATTTCTTCGAACGGACGCTCCACCGAAACACCACCGAAATGCAGGATGGCATCGACGCCTTCGACCAGTTGGTGCACGGCCTGCTTGTCCGACAGGTCGCACGGCATCACTTCTTCGCTTTCGTCGATGGCCGGGGCCATGTTGGCGATGTCCGACAGGCGAATGTGACGGGCGAAAGGCTTGAGGCGTTCGCGCAAGACTTTGCCAAGGCCGCCAGCGGCGCCGGTCAATAGGAGGCGATTGAAGGGATGACGAATCTGTGTCGTGGTCATGGCATTACCTGAGCAAACTATGAGAGGTACAGTTGTTATAAGTTGTCGTACGACCGAGAGGAATATCCTTATCCTTCCGTTACCTTGTCAACGTTTGATCGACGAACCGCTCTAAACCGACGTCCTTGCCGCGCTACGAGGATTCCACCGCCCCTGTGGCGAGGGAGCTTGCTCCCGCTGGACTGCGAAGCAGGCCCATAAGATTGCGAAACACGGCGTCTGCTGCGCAGCCGAGCGGGAGCAAGCTCCCTCGCCACAGGTGATTCGGTTAGCTTCAACAAAGCGCTTCGCCCCACGGCGCGCGCTTGCTGCTTACAACAGCGACAGCGGGTAGCTGATGAAGATACGGTTCTCGTCAAATTCGTTGGTGCTGTAGTCCCGACGAATCGATGCGTTACGCCATTTCACGTTGAGGCTCTTCAGCGCACCGCTCTGTACGGTGTAGGCCAGTTCGGTTTCGCGACCCCATTCCTTGCCGTCGTCAACG